>JAQCJP010000246.1 GCA_027592945.1 Planctomycetota bacterium | reverse complement strand
CGCGGCTCGGGTGGCTGCAGACGCGTCGCCACCGAGTCCGGCCTCGGCGGCCGGCCCTCGAGCCAGCGAGAAAAACCGATCCCCGTCAACGTGACGGCGAAGGCGGCAGCCACAGCTGTGGCGACGCGGAGCGACTCCCTGAACACGGCCGTCGAGCGTTTCGATCGGCTGCGGTCGGCAGCACGGTTGAGAGCGGATCGGGGTGGCGCGGAAGGCGTTAGCCGGGCCAGATCGACCGCCCCGCTGCGGGGCCGCGCCGGCCCGGAGTTGATCGCTTCATGGATTCGCAAGCCGAGGTCGGATGGCGTCGGCACACGGGACAGGAGCGCGTCAATCGCCGCGTCGTCGAAGAGCGACTCCGCAGTGAGTCCGTTCTGGAGGGAGTCCGGAAGCGGCACCTGCCGCAGCGCCGCGTCGAGCCTGCGATCATCGACGGTCATGATCGACCTCCCCGCCCGTCCGTAGCTCCGAGCCCTGCCGGCTGCGTTGGCCGTCGGAGTCGTCGATCAGGAACTGCCGCAGCCGACTGCGGGCCCGACTGACCCGCGACAGGACCGTGCCCAGCGGCACACCCTGGAGATCGGCCGCCTCCTGATGGGTCAGCTCGCCAACGACGACCAGCAGCAGCGTCTCCCGGAGTTCGGCCGGCAGCCGGCCGAGGGCGGCCTGCATCGCAGCGGAGAGTTCGTCGGCGAAGGGATCGGCCGCCGGGGCCGCCGGCTGGCTGAAATCGCTGCCTGCCGGCAGTTCCCGCGACTCCCGCCGTCGCCAGTAATCGGCGACTCGCCGCCGGAGGATTGCCAGGAGCCAGGCCCGCTCGTTGCGGGATTCGTCGTAGAGGTGCCGGCTCGTCCAGGCCGAGCGGAACGCGTCTTGCACGACGTCCTCCGCATCGTGCCGTCTGCCCAGCAAGCGATAGGCCACGCGGTAGAGCACGCCGACGTGGTCGCTCACCCATCGGTCAAACGCTTCTCCGGTCTGGGATGGAACGGGCATGGAAGGAGACCGGATCCCCTGGAGGTGCCCGGCAGGGAACTGGGCCCCGCCGGAAAGTCGTTCGCTCGGAAACCCCCTGGTTATTCCCGCCGCCGGATCAGCCGGCCGGGGTTCGGCTGATCCCGGACCCGGCAGCCAGCCAGGGGGGCAGCTGGCCGGCCGGCGGCAGTCGCACCACCCGGGCCGAACGGACACCCGGGCATTCGAGGACCTTGGCGAGCGCCTCAGCCGAGGGCTCCTGGTCGAGATTGAGCACGCCGATCGCGTCGCCGGAGGGCATCGACCGGCCGACCGTCATCTGGGCGATGTTGATGCCGAGTTCACCAAACACGGTGCCGACCTGGCCGATGATGCCGGGCACGTCCTGATGGGTGAAGACCAGCAGGATCCCGTCGAGATAAGCCTCGAGGCGATGGCCCTCGAGCTGCACCAGCCGGGGCATCGACCGCCCGAAGAGCGTGCCGGCCGCCCGGTGCACGCGGTCGCCCGAGAGCAGGTCGACCGCCACCACGGAACTGAAGGCGCCGGGGTCGGTGCGGCTCTGGGCCACCAGTTCGATGCCCCGGTCGCGGAGCAGGACCTCGGCGTTGACGATGTTGACATCCTCGAGCGCTCCCTCGAGCAGCCCTGCGGCAAAGGCGGCCGTCACCAATCGCGTGTTGCGGCCGGCGATCTCGCCCCGGTAGGCGATCGAGCAGGAACGGGGCTGGCCGGCGTCGAGTTGGGCCACCAGCAGGCCGAGCCGCCAGGCCAGGTCGAGAAAACCACGGACCCCTTCCAGGGCCGAGGGATCGATCGGCGAGGCGTTGACCGCATGGCGAATCGCGCCGGTGGCCAGGAAGTCGACCAGCAGCCCGACGCCCTCGACGGCCACCTGCGACTGGGCTTCTTCGGTGCTCGCCCCGAGGTGCGGAGTCACCAAGACGCCCGGCATGCCGAACAGCGGGCTGTCGGTGCAGGGCTCGGTCTCGAAGACATCGAGGGCGACACCCCCGATGATGCCCCGCTCGAGCCCGGCCACGAGCGCCTGCTCGTCGTAGATCCCGCCGCGGGCGCAGTTGATCAGCCGAACGCCCGGCTTGAGGAGCTCGAGTTCGGCCGTCCCGACAAGGTGCCGCGTTTCGTCGGTCAGCGGGGTATGGACGGTCAGGTAGTCGACGTGGGGCAGCATCGCCCGAACCGTCTCGCAGAGCTCGATGCCCAGCTCGGCTGCCCGATCGGGGGAGAGGAACGGATCGAAGCCGAGCACCCGCATGTCGAAGGCCCGGGCCCGGGCCGCGACCGCCTGGCCGATCCGACCGAGGCCGACGATCCCCAGGACCTTGCCGGCCAGCTGGCTGCCCATGAACTTCTTGCGGTCCCAGGCGTGGGCCTTGAGGCTGGCATCGGCCGCGGCGACGTTTCGAGAGAGCCCAAGCAAGAGGGCGAAGGCGTGCTCCGCCGTGCTGACGGTATTGCCGGCGGGCGTGTTCATCACCACGATCCCCTGCCGGGTGGCCGCCTCCTTGTCGATGTTGTCGGTGCCGACGCCGGCCCGCACAATCGCCCGCAGCCGGGTGTTTCCCGTCAGCGAGTCGGCCGTGATCTTCACGCCGCTGCGGCAGATGGCCCCGTCGTGCTTCGCGAGCGCCTCCCGGAGGGCGTCGCCCTGCAGGCCGGTGGCCACCTCGTAGGTGATGCCCTGGCGGGCCGCTTCGTCCAAGAGGGCGATGCCGTCGGGGCTGATCGTGTCGAGGACGATGATCGAGGGCATTGCGTGAATGGCTCCTGTGGGCCGCCGCCATGCGGCGTCAGCGGGACGCGCCGGCCCGCGTGGCGGAGGCCGACTCCATGAAGGCGAGCATGTGATCCCGGAGGGCCTCGACACCGGCCACCGGCATGGCGTTGTAGATGCTCGCCCGAATTCCGCCTACCGAGCGATGTCCCTTGAGGTCGGTCAGGCCCTTGGTCGCGGCGGTCGCGAGAAACTCCTTTTCGAGCTGCTCGTCCGGAAGCCGGAAGGTGACGTTCATCGCCGAGCGGCACTCGGGCCGGGCGTGCCCGGCGTAGAAGCCGCCTGAGGCATCGAGCACGTCGTAGAGCAGCTTGGCCTTGGCGGCGTTGTGGCGGGCCATCGCTTCCAGCCCGCCGATCTCGTCCCGGATCCACTGACAGACCAGCCCCAGGACGTAGATCGCGAACACCGGCGGCGTGTTGGACCGCGAGCCGCCCTTCACGTAGGCCCGATAGTCGAGCATCTTGGGGAGTTCATCCCGCGACCGCTCGAGCAGGTCACGGCGAATCACCGCCACCGTTACCCCGGCGATGCCGGCGTTCTTCTGGGCACATGCATAGACGAGCCCGTATCGGGAGACGTCGATCGGTCGCGAGAGGAAGTCGCTCGAAGAGTCACAGACCAGCGGCACGTCGCCGGTAGCGGGTTCGTGGGGCCACTGGACGCCCTGAATGGTCTCGTTGCTCGTGATGTGGACGTAGGCCGCCTGCTGTGAAAGGCTGATCTCGCCAGGCTGAGGAAGCCGGTCGTAGGAAGACTCGGCACCGTCCCAGGCGACATGCACCGCCCCTTCCCGACGAGCCTCCTTGACGGCGTTGACGCCCCACGAGCCGGTCACGAGGTAATCGGCCGGCTCCGTGCGGCCCCGCAGGAGGTTCATCGGGACCATCGAAAACTGGAGGCTGGCACCGCCCTGCAAAAACACGATCTCGTGGTCTGGCCCGACGTTCAGCAGATCGCAGAGCCCGGCGAGGGTCTCGTCGAGGATCCGGTCGAAGGCCGGACTGCGGTGGCTGATTTCGAGGACCGAGCTGCCGATCCCCGGCAGGCAGAGCAACTCTCCCTGCGCCCGCTCCAGCACGGGGAGGGGAAGCACCGCCGGCCCGGCGGAAAAATTAAAAACGCGGTCGGGCATCGCGGGGCACCGAGGTCCGGAAAACCAGTCCGCAGGATAGGTCTCGGCCTGGAGGCGGTCAACGCCCGGCCCCTGTCGGCGTTGCTGGGGCGACCCCTGCCGGGGGCGGAGCAGCGGAGGGCGGCACCGCAGCGGTTCGCATGGCACCGGGCTGCGAGGCGGAAAGCGTCGCTACTCGCGATGCCACCACCGGCTGGCCAGGATCGATGGCCAGGGCGCGGGAGTAGTTGGCGACGGCCTGCGACGTGTCGCCAGAAGCCTCCCGCAACTGGCCCAGGGCCACGAGCGCCCGGGCGTTGTTGGGGTCGATCGAAAGGGCATCGATCAGTTGATTTTCCGCCTCGTGGACATCGCCGTGCTCTTCCGCGAGCCGGGCGAGTTCGATGTGGGGCTGGGCGTTGCCCGGCCGGGCCGCCGCCCAGCCCTGAAGGTTGGCCACCGCTTCCTGCCCCCGGCCGTCTTCGACCAGGAGGACAGCCAGCGCCCGCTGGCAGGCGACATGGTCGGGATTGCGGGCCAGGCAGAGGTGGTAGTACTGCTCGGCCACCTCTCGATCGGCCTGGTTGTCGAACACCTTTGCCTGCTGGTGGTAGGTGGCCCCGAGGTTGTAGAAGCAGTCGGGATTGCCCGGCTGGCGGGCCAGGGCCTCCTGGAAGTGATTGACCGCCCCCAGGTAGTTGCCCTGCTGGTAGAGCTGCACCCCCTGGGCGGTATCGTCGCGGCCCATCCGGCCGCAGCCGAGGGATGCAAGCACGAGCAGGATGACCGGGCAGAAACGCACGCGCGGACCTTCTCCAGGGGGGCGGGAGGGTAGCGAGCCGGGCCGCGGCACGGCAACCCCGGCCTTTCCCCGGCTTCGGGGTGGGCCCGTGCCATCTCGCCGGACGCTTGTTCCGCGACCAATCCGCCTCCGGCGGATCGGTGCCATCCTGGCCTCCACTGCGCTCGGAGAACTCCTCGCTTCGCCATCCTGGCTGCGCTCGGATTTCTACGCCGGCTCGATTGGCACGGGCCCACCCCTCGCGAACCCGTATTCC
>JAQCJP010000245.1 GCA_027592945.1 Planctomycetota bacterium | reverse complement strand
GGCGTCGGGCGCCGGGCTGGTCACCGAGGCGGGTGTGTCGCTGCCGCTGACGGCGGGCTCGAGCCTGGCCGGCTGGTCGTCGGCCAGCGGCAGCGGTTCGACCGCCGCGCTGCTGGCGGCGACCGCCGACGCGGCGACCACGCTCTCGACGAGTTGGGGGGCCAACCCCGGCGGCTTCCTCTCTGACATCCTCGACCTCTCCGGGACGACGGCCAGCGCCACGAATCTGATGACGTTGGCGATGGGCTACGGGGGCTATGGCGGCGATCTTTCGCTGTTGAACATCGCCTACCGGACCGGCGGAATTGGGGCCTTCACCGATCTCGGCACGTCCTGGCAGGGCACGGTGCCGTTCGACCCGCTCACGCACACCACGGCGGGCATGTACGGCGTCAACTCGGGCGACCAGACCGTCTGGGTGGTGACCGACCACAACAGCGAGTTCGGGGTTGTTGCCGTGCCGGAGCCGGAGGCGATGGCGGTGGTGGCCATGGGACTGGCCGCCGCGGCCACCATGCTCGGCCTACACCGCCGGGTGGCCGCCTAGGCAGGAGCCGGCCATGCATTACGACTGGTGGGTGGTGGCCGGGGTCGCCATGATGGCGGTGTCGTGCGGGACGCCCCCGCTTCACGAGGTGACCGGCCGGATCACGCTCGACGGCAAGCCGCTGGCCGATGCCACGGTGACCTACATCTCTCACGACGAGCGACGGGAGTTCTTCCTGGCGCGAACCGACGCCGAGGGCCGCTACCGATTGCAACCCGACGGCAGCCGCTCGGGCGCCCTGGCCGGCCGGTACGTGGTGCGGGTGACGACCTTCCGCCAGGCCGACGACCGCGTCGATCCGCCGATACCCGGTGTGGCGGAACGCGTGCCCGAGCGGTACAACCTGGCCTCGGAACTGCGGGCGGAGGTCGGGCCGGGGGTCAATCAGCGGTCGTTCGATCTGGTCGCGGAGGCGAAGTGATGAAGCGGTTGACCGGGCGGAGCGGGGCGGCGGCCGGGCGGCTGGCCATGACGCTCGTCGAACTACTGGTGGTGATCGCGATCATCGCCCTCTTGATGGCGCTCTTGCTGCCGGCGGTGCAGTCGGTCCGCGAGGCGGCCCGGCGGACGCAGTGCGGCAACAACCTCCGGCAGATCGGGATCGCGATCACCGCCCACGCGAGCAAGCACGGCGATCGTCTTCCCCGGGCGGTGTCCCCGAGCCCGTCCAACGCCAACGTCAAGCACACCGTGATGACGACGCTGCTGCCGTTGCTCGAGCGGGAGAACCTGTTCAACCAGATCAACACCGGTCTTGGCTGGCAGCACCCTACCAACCAGGCGGCGGTGAAGACGCCCGTGCCGACCTACGTCTGCCCGACCACGCCCACGGGGATCCGGTTCGACGACCTCGGTGGCGGCAAGCAGGCGGCGGCCGGCGACTACGTGCCGGCCACGGGCGTCGATGGAGTACTCGTCAGCGCCGGGATCGTGACGCGGCGGCGGCACCCCGGCGGGGCGATCCATCCCGATCGTGAGACGCCGCTGGCCTCGGTGCACGACGGGCTCTCGCAGACGCTGGCGATGACGGAAGACGCCGGCCGCCCCGGGCATTACGTCCGCAACGGCGCGATAGGGCCCGCCACGAGCAACAACGGCTGTGGCAACTTCAACGTCTCGGGTGGCCGGGTGCTGGGGGCCGGCTGGGCCGATATCGGCCAGTCGGTTCCAATGCACGGGTTCACGAGCGACGGGCTCCGGTGCCCGGGCCCCTGCGGGGTCAACTGCACCAACAACAACGAGGCCTTCGCCTTTCATCCCGGGGGAATCATGATTCTCCTGCTCGACGGATCGACGCGATTCGTGGCGGATTCGATTCCGATCGAGGTCTGGGCTTCCCTGATCACCTTCCGAACCCGCGACACGGTGCCAGCCGAGATCTTCTGATCGGTTCGCAGGGCCGGACGACCTGCGTGAGCCCGGTCGGCGTTGACGGCCGCCGACAGCGGGGGCATCCTGCGGGCATGGAGTACATGCAGCCAGCCGGTGAGACGCCGAAGGAATCCGCGGCCGTGGCCGAGGCCCCTTCTCGGAAATCGAGGGCTGGGCAACGACGCCCCTTTTGCGGTCGAAGAGCCTGCTCCTGTCTTTAGGAAACAACCATGCCGCCGAGCAATCCGACGATTCTTCAACCGCGACACGTGCGATCGGCCCTCCTCCTGCTTGTCGGGCTGATCGTCCCGATTGGGATGCCCTCCCCGGCAGTTGCCGACAAGCCCCTGAACGTCCTGCTGATCGTCGCCGACGACCTGCGGCCGGAACTCGGCTGCTATGGGGTCGCCGACGTCCGCTCCCCGAACATCGACCGGCTGGCCAAGAAGGGGATGCTCTTCCGCAACGCCTACGTGCAATACCCGGTCTGCAATCCGAGCCGCGCATCGTTTCTCTCCGGCTTACGGCCTGACGAGACAGGGATCATCTCCAACAATGTGCCCTTCCGCAGCCGGCTGCCCGATCTGGTCACCCTCCCGCAGGTGTTCCGGGAAGCCGGCTATTTCACTGCCGGGATCGGCAAGATCTTTCACCTCGGCCAAGACGCGAACGGCAGGCCGGTACCGTTTCAGGATCCCCGATCCTGGGAGCATTTTTTCGACAGTCAGGCCCACGCCCCCGCTGCGGGCCGGACGGGTGAGGGCCGCAACCTGACCGACGGGCGGCTGAAGTGGTGTCAGTGGCGGGCGGCGGACGGCGGCGACGAGGACCAGCCCGACGGCGTCAACGTCACCGAGGCCCTCCGCGTCCTCGAGAACCATCACGACAAGCCATTCTTCCTCGCGTTGGGCATCCACAAGCCCCACGACCCGTTTGTCGCCCCGCGCCGCTACTTCGACCTCTATCCGGAGGATTCGGTCAGGCTCGCCGACGAGCCCGCCGATCGGAGCCCGCAGGTCCGCCTGGCGATCCCCAGCCACCGCGACTTCGCCGACTTCACCGACCGCGAGCGGCGGGAGTTCAAGCGTGCCTATCACGCCTGCGTCAGCTATGCCGATGCCCAGATCGGCCGTGTGCTCGACGCCCTGGATCGGCACGCGCTCTGGGACGACACGATCGTGATCCTGGCCGGTGACCACGGCTACCACCTCGGCGAGCATGAGTGGTGGAACAAGGTGACGGTCTATGAACTCGGCGCGCGGGCGCCGCTGATTGCGTGGGTCCCCGGTGCCGCGGGCATGGGCCAGGCCACCGACGCCCTCGTGGAGTTTGTCGATCTCTATCCGACGCTCGTCGATTACGCGGGCCTCGAGGCTCCCCATCGGCTGTCGGGCGTGAGCCTGCGGCCCGTTCTTTGCGACCCTGCCCTCCCGGGCAAGCAGGCCGCCTACACGCAGGTCAGTCGCGGGAAGATCAGCGGTCGCAGCGTGCGAACCGACAGGTGGCGGTATACCGAATGGGGTCCACGCGGTGAGGCCGGCGTCGAACTCTACGATCACGCCGCGAGCCCGGGGGAATATCACAACCGCGCGGACGATCCAGCCGCGGCCCCGATCATCTCTGAACTCAAGCGGCTACTCGACGCCGGGTTTCCGCCCGTCCCCGATTCACCCGCGGGAGCTCGCGAGAACGCGAGTTGATCCATGCCTCATGCGATGATCAATGCCAGGTCTTTGTGGGTCGCAGCCTTGCTTCTGGCGGCCGACGTCGTCGGCCATGCCCCCGCTCGGGCTGCCAAGCCGGCCCCCCCGCCGCTCTCGACCACGGGCCAGAAACTCGAGGCTGAGTACACAAACCGCTTGGCCGAACTCCGGGCCCAGATCACGAAGGCCCTGCCTGTCGTGAACGAAGCCTGCCGGGCTGCGTATGCCGCGGCCCGGCAGGCCGAGTTCACCGCCAAGGCAGATCTGGCCGCCGCGCAAAAGCGGACGGAGGAACTCGGCGCCGCCCAAGGGCTCGTGGCCCATGCGAAAGGGAAGTGGATCGGGGGTGCCGACAAGGGGATCGCCGAGGCAAAGGGCAGGCTCGCACGCGCGGCAACGGCTGCGGAGCGGAAAGCAGCCGAGGAAGAACTGGCCAAGTGGCAGAAGAACCGTGCCGATGGTGTGGCGGCACTCGCGGAGCGGCAGGCCGCCCTCGACCAGGCGTTGCAGAACCAGGCGGCCAACAAGCAGGCGTTGAAAAAGGCCGAGCAGGCCCTGACGGCAGCCAAGGCAGATCTGGCCAAAGCCGCGGCGACCCTCGGCATCGACCAACTGCTCGCCAGCGACGCCCGCGATGCAAGTTTGGCACGCTTCACCATCATGACGCAGGCCACACCCCGCGGGCTGGCGGCCTTTGCCGACCAGAGCCCTGCCCGGAAGCAGTTGATTGAGCGGTTGCTCGCCGATGACGAGCTGCTCGTGCAGATGGCCGTGGCCGACGGTGCGAAGGACGGCAAGTATGGGGAAGCCATGCAAATCTACGACGCGATCCAGCAGGCCAGCGACAGGGCCAACGCCGGCACGCTCCAGCGGCTGGCGCTCGCGATCGCCCTCGAGCATGCCGTGCCCGTCGCGCAGCGCAACGCCGTGGGCCGGGCGGAGGCTCCGGCGACGGTCGATCCCGTGGGCCGCTACAGCCACTTTGAGCAGGCGTTTCTCGACGGTGAACTCGACGCCGCCTTCAAAAACCTCTCCACCTGGGACTTGCGGATGGTCGTGGACGGCGAGGAGCCCGACGAGATGCTCGCCTGGGGCCGCGAAATGCTCCGCAACTACCGTCCCGACCACATCACCACGCCCGACGATCGCTGGCGATACGTCGGCGCCGTTCGCACCGATGTGAAGTATGGATCGGAGGACTGCAAGCACGATCAGGACGAACTGCAGTTCTTCCAAAACATCCTCATGAACGGCGGCGTCTGCGGGCGGCGGGCCTTCTTCGGCCGGTTTATCCTCCGGGCCTTCGGTGTGCCGACGACGGCACGGCCCCAGCGTGGCCAT
>JAQCJP010000015.1 GCA_027592945.1 Planctomycetota bacterium | reverse complement strand
CTGGCCGCCAACCAGTCGAGGCGGGGCAGTTGGTCGGCGGAGCAGGGCCGCTACACCGCCGCCATCACATCGTTGGCCGGCACGGCCCTCCTGATGGAAGGCTCGACCACCTCCCAGGGACGTCATGCCGACGCGATCCGGGCCGCAACCGACTACCTGATCAGCCGGGCCCGTCCCAACGGTCTGATCGGCGACCCCCGCGACGACCGCTACACCTACGGCCACGGCTTCGCCATGCTCTTCCTCTCGCAGATCCTCGGCGAGGAGGAAGACCACCGGCGGCGGGACGAGCTCGTGGCCGTGCTCGGCCGGGCGGTGGAGTTTTCCGGGCGGGCTCAGACAAGCGACGGTGGCTGGGGCTACGTGAGTGCCAAGGAGGGCAACGACTTCGACGAGGGCTCGACCACGATCACCCAGGTGCAGGGGCTCCGCGGCTGCCGCAATGCCGGGATCCCGGTGCCCCGCGAGATCATCGACAAGGCGATTCGCTACATCCACGCCTGCACGCTGCCTGATGGCGGCGTTCAATACAGTTCCAAGGGAGGCGGCGGCCGACCGGCCATCTCGGCGGCCGCGATCGCCTGTCTGTTCAATGCCGGCGAGGAGGACGACACGCACGTGCCCCGGATGCTCGCCTACGCCGAGAAACACCTCGGCAGCATCGACAACAACAGTTTCGGCCACTGGCACTACGCCCATTTCTATTACGCCCAGGTGATGTATCGTGAAGGGGGCGAGAAATGGCAGGCCTATCGCGAGCGAATCGAACGCCGGCTCATCGGCGAGGCCCGCCGCGGCCGAGACGGGACCTCCTGGCGACAGGGCTACCTCGGCCCGGTCTACACCACTGCCACCAACCTCACGATCCTCCAGCTGGAAAAGGGCATGCTGCCCATCTTCCAACGCTGACCTCCGGAGCCCGCATGGCCGCTTCCACCATCGACCGGCTGCACGCCGCCCACGACGCGATTCTCGAGCAGCTCTCCCGCGTGATCGTCGGACAGGAGGACGTGATCGAGCAGCTGCTGATCAGCCTCTTCAGCCGGGGCCACTGCCTGCTGGAGGGCGTGCCGGGGCTCGCCAAGACGCTCCTGGTCAGCACCCTGGCCCGCAGCCTCGACCTCTCCTTCTCGCGGATCCAGTTCACCCCCGACCTGATGCCGGCCGACATCGTGGGCACCGACGTCCTCGAGGAGGATCGGGCTACGGGCCAGCGGCAGCTGCGGTTTCTGGAGGGGCCGCTGTTTGCCAACGTCGTGCTGGCCGACGAGATCAACCGGACTCCCCCCAAAACGCAGGCAGCGTTGCTCGAGGCGATGCAGGAGCGGCAGGTGAGCGTGGGCCGCACGCGACACGCCCTGGTCGACCCGTTCTTTGTCCTGGCCACGCAGAACCCGATCGAGCAGGAGGGCACCTATCCGCTGCCCGAGGCACAGCAGGACCGGTTCATGTTCAAGGTGTTCGTCCGCTATCCCTCCTTCGACGAGGAGTTCGAGATCGCCCGACGGACGACTGGCCTTCCCACCGACGAGGCCCGGCCAGTGCTCTCGGCGGCCGAGATCGTGACGCTCCAGCAGCGCGTGCGGGAAGTGCCGATCAGCGACCATCTCGTCCGCTACGCCCTGGCCGTCGTCCGGCAGACCCGCACCGGCGAGCCGGGCGTGCCCGACTTCGTCTCTGACCAGTTGGTCTGGGGAGCCGGCCCGCGGGCCGTCCAGTTTTTGATCGTCGGGGCCAAGGCCCGGGCGGTTCTCCAGGGCCGCAGCCATGTGGCGGCCGACGACCTGCGGGCCCTCGCCGCCCCGGTGCTCCGCCACCGGATCGTGGTCGGCTTCGCGGCCGAGAGCGAGGGCGTCACGCCCGACGCCATCATCGAGCGGATCGTCGATGGCACCCCCACGCACGAGGATGCACTCGCCCGTGATCCGCGGTTTCAGACGATTTTCGCGTCCTGACTCTGGCCAGGCCCTGCGGTCCGAGACGGTCTCCCGAATCGCCCGGCTCGAACTCCGCGCGCGGGGCGTGGTCGAGGGCGTTCTGGCCGGCCTCCACAAGAGCCCGTTCAAGGGGCAGAGCGTCGAGTTTCTTCAGCATCGGCCCTACGTGCGGGGCGACGATCTGCGTCGGGTCGACTGGAAGGTCTGGGCCCGGCAGGACCGGCTCTCCGTCAAGGAATACGAGGAGGAGACGAGTCTCCGGCTGACGCTGCTGGTCGACGGGTCGGCCAGCATGGACTACCGGCCAACCGAGACCAGCCGGCCCACCAAATATCAGCAGGCGGCGACCCTGGCCGCCAGCCTGGCCTGGCTGGCCTTGTCGCACGGTGACGCGGCCGGGGGCGGCGTGTTCGACGACCAACTCCGGGCCAATGTGCCGGCCCGCAACCGGCGGACCCAACTTGCCGAACTCTGCGCCGCCCTCGAAACGCCCCGTAACGCCGGCGAGACCGACTTCGGTGGAGTCCTGCGGCGGGCCGCCGAGCAGCTGCCCCGGCGGGGCGTGGTAGTGGTCGTCTCCGATCTGCTTGGCGACCGCGACGGCCTTCTCGAGGGCCTGCGGCTCCTGCGGCAGCGTGGCCATGATCTGGCGATCCTCCAGGTGATGGACGATGACGAACTCGACTTCCCCTTCGAGGGTCCGACGCGGTTTGAAGGGCTCGAGCTGCCAAACCACCTCGCCTGCAATCCCCGCGGCCTGCGGGCCGGCTACCTGGAGGCCCTCGAAGCCTTTCTCGCCGACGTCCGTCGGCAGGCGGCCGGCGTCAAGGCCGACTACGAACTGATCCGCACGAGCGACCCGCCGGAGCTGCCGCTGGTGCGGTTCCTCGCCCGGCGGATGCGGCTGGCCGTGTAGCCGACTGGAGACCAATGCGAGCGTTGCCGGTGTGCGGGGGGTGATCCCCGCAGCGATATCCCGAACGCCCCCCGACCCCATGCCTGCTTTCGATTTCACGACGCTCTTCTGGTGGGGCCTGCCGCTGGCCGCGGCGCCGCTGGTGATCCACCTGATCAACCTGCTGCGGCATCGGCGGGTGCCCTGGGCGGCGATGGAGTTTCTGCTGGCCAGTCAGAAGAAATACCGCAGCCGCGTCTTGCTCCGGCAGCTGCTGCTCCTCCTCCTGCGGACCGTCGCCGTGGCCGGGTTGGTGGTGGCCCTGGCCCAGCCCCGCTGGCAGGCCGCCCCCGGCGGGCTGTTCGGCGGCGGCGGGATGCATCTGGTGTTGATCGATGACAGCTATTCGATGGGCGACACCGCCGCGAGCGAGCCGGGGGGGGGGCGGCAGACCGCCTTCGATCGCGGCCTCGAAGCGGCCGACGCCATCCTCGCTGGCACCGTCGGCGGCGAGGCCGGGACGCTGGCCGTCGGGTTGTTCTCCGAACTGACCCGGGGCGAACTCGCCATCCCGGCGACCACGGTCGATCCGGCAACGCGACAGCAGATTCGCGACCGGGTGGGCAGTCTGCCCTGCTCATGGCTGGCGACAAAGCCACGCGAACCGCTGGAGCGAGCTGCCGCGGTCGCCGCCGCGGCCGACGGTCCCTGCACGCTCTGGCTGATCAGCGACTTTCGCCGCTGCGATTGGCAGGACGAGGAGGCGGCCGACGGCCTCCGGAGACTGGCCGAGGCCGGGGTGGGCATCCGGTTGATCGACGCCGCCGAGCCGGCCGCTTCAGCCGGCAATCTCTCGCTCACCCGCCTCGAAGCCGTCGGCGGCGTCCCGGCGGCGGGCGTCCGGGTGCCGATCGAACTGGCAATTCGCAACGACGGCGACACGGAGGTCCGCGATGTTCGCGTGAGCCTCCGCGAGGATGATGGCACTCGGCCAGGGCTGCGAATCGCGGTGATCCCCGCCGGCGGCACGGCCACGGCCCGCTTCGATGCCCGGTTTCAGACAGTGGGCGATCATCTCGTGACAGCCAGGCTCCCGAGCGACCGGCTGGCGGCCGACAACGACCGCAGTTGCGTGATCGATGTGGTCGACCAGATCGACGTCCTCGTGGTCAGCGATGATCCGGCCGCAGGCTCTCCCGGCAGTGATGCCTTCTACGTTGCCAATGCCCTGGCCCCGGGCGGCGCCGCGGCCACCGGTCTGCGGCCCCGCATCGTGCCGGCCAGCAGCCTGGGGGCCATCGACCTCGAGCCCTATGACTGCCTCTGGCTGCTCGATGTCGAGCGGTTCGAAGCGGCGGCGGTCACCGCGCTCGAGCAGCATGCCACGGCCGGCGGCGGCGTGGTCTTCTTCACCGGCCCCCGCACCGAGGCCGCCCTGATCACCCGAGATCTCCATCGGGCCGGCGATGGACTGTTTCCCGTGCCGCTGGCAGGCGGTGTCGAGATTCTCCCGGCACCGGGCGGGGATCGCGTGCCCGACCTGGTGGCCGAAGACCACCCCGTCGTGACGGTCTTGGCCGGCCGCCGCAACCCGCTGCTCGACATGGTCCGGGTGGAACGGGTGATGGCGGTCGAGCGGACCTTCGACGAGGCGGCGGCCCCGGGGCTGCGACGGCTCCTCTCCCTGCGGGACGGCCGGCCGCTGATCCTGGAAAAGCCCTTTGGAGACGGCCTGGTCGCGGTGGTGCTCTCGCCAGCCGCTCCGATCTGGAACACCTGGGCTCGGGGCAATCCCAGCTGGGTCGTGGTGATGCTCGAGCTGCAAAACCATCTCGCTCGCCGGCGGCGGCAGGTCGCGAGCCTGACGGTCGGCCGTGAGCTGACCGTGCCGCTGGTGCCCGGCCGCGACGAGATCGAAGTCGATTTCCTGGTGCCGCCCGATGCGGCCCTGGTGCGGCAGACCGCCCTGACACGGCCCGACGGCGGCCTGGAGGCCCGCCTGCCCACTCGCGTTCCCGGCGGCTACGCCGCCCGCTGGCGCCGGGCCGACGGCAGCGAGCACGAGAAACTGGTCGCCGTCAACGTCAACCCCGAGGAGGGACTGCTGGAGCCGGCCGGCCGCGAGCAACTCGATCGCCAACTTGCGGGCATCGACTTCCGCTACGACACCGCCGCCGGCCTGGCACCGGCCGACAGCGGGCTGGCTGGGGTGCCGCTGGCCATGCCACTGCTTGTCGGCCTGCTGGGAGTGCTAGCCCTCGAACAGCTCGCCGCCCTTGCCGCCAGCTACCACCCGGTGCGTCCCGCCCGCCGCAGCATCCTGCGGCGGTAGGCTGCAGCCGCGGGCTGCCAGATTTTGTTTCGAAAGCCGTCTTCGTTATGCCTCCGCCTCCCACCCAGACGCTGTTGACCGCCGCGGTCGATCACCGGATCGTCAGCCGGCTTGTGGAGGGCTTCGATGCCTGGTGGCAGCCGCCGGCAGCGGTGGCCGCGGCGGTGCTCCTGACCGGCTTCGTGATCACGATCAACCGCCGCGACACCGCCGAACTGGCCGGCCCGCTCCGCTGGCTGCTGACGACGCTGCGGCTGCTGACGGTCGCCGTGGTCGCCGTCGCCTGCCTCGATCTCCAGCGGATCGCCGAACATGAGGTCGTGATGCCCTCGCGAGTGGCCGTGCTGATCGACACCAGCGCCAGCATGTCACTGCCGGCCGCGACAGGTGAGGGGCAGGCCAGCCGGGTGGAGCGGGCCCGCGACATCCTCATCGAGGGCGGCCTGCTGCCCGCCCTCCAGCGGCGGCATGAGGTCTCGGTGTGGCGATTTGATGCCGATGCCGAGCCGCTGACGGTCCTGCCCCGGATGCGGCAGGGCGACACGCCGCCCGCCGGCGAGAGCGGCCAACCGCTCGACTGGCAGGCGGCCACAGTGGCCCGCGGCTTCGAGACCCGCCTGGGCGAGGCCCTCGCCAAGGCTGTCGAACGAGAGCCGGCCAGCGTGTTGGCAGGCGTCGTCGTGCTCTCCGACGGCGGCAACAACTCGGGGATCGATCCGCTGAACGTCGCTGATCGGCTGGCCGCGGCCGAGGTGGCGGCACTGGCGGTGGGCATCGGCAGTGAGACGCTCCCGGCCAACGTTCGCATCGCCGACATGCTCGCCCCTGCCAGGGTCTTCCCCGGCGACACCTTTACCGTCACCGCCTATCTCCAGGCCCAGGGCCGGGAGGGCGAACGGGTCGCCGTGGAACTGCGGGAGACAGCCAGTCCGCCCGGCGGCCCCGGCCGGCCAGGCGACGGTCGCCTGATCGACACCCGCGAGGCCCGACTGGCGGCCGATGGCGACCTCATGGCGATCCGCTTCGATGTGCCGGGGCTTGTCACCACCGGCAGCCGGAGCCTTTCGGTCCGCCTGATTCCAGAGACCCCCGATCGCAACACCGACGATGACAGCCAAACGGCGGCCGTCGAGGTGGTCGATCGCGTTACGCGGGTCTTGCTGATGGCTGGCGGCCCCAGCCGCGAGTACCAGTTTCTCAGAAACGTGCTCCATCGCGACGCGAGTTTCGAGGTCGATGTCCTGCTCGGAACCGCGACGGCCGGCATTTCCCAGGACGCCCACCGAATCCTCGACGCTTTTCCACCGTCGGATGAGGCGCTGGCGGAATACGACGCGGTGGTGGCAATCGACTACGACTGGGGATCGCTCGACCCGGTCGACTGGACCCGTCTCGAACGCTGGGTCGCCCGCGAGAGCGGCGGGCTGGTTTTCGTCGCGGGCGGCATCCACATGGACGATTGGCTGGGCGACCCTCGGGCGACGCCGCTGCGGGGGCTCTTTCCGGTCGAGTTTCGACGGCCGGGCCAGCTCCCGCTGGGCGGCGGCGGGAGTCGCGAGGAACCGCTGCCTCTCGACTTCACCGCCGATGGCGGCGATGCCGAGTTTCTCTGGCTTGCCCCGGGCCGCGACCGCAGTCGCAGCGTCTGGGCCGAGTTCCCCGGCGTCTACGCCTGCTTCCCGGCGGAGCGGGCCAAGCCGGGTGGCACGGTCTACGCCCGCGTCAGGCCGGACGGCGGGGCAGGGGAGGACCGGCGGATCTACCTCGCCGGGCAGTTGTATGGTGGTGGCAACGTCTTCTATGTCGGCAGCGGCGAACTCTGGCGGCTCCGGGAGATCGACGATGCCTGCTACGACCGGTTGATGCCGCAGATCGTCCGCCACGTCTCGCAGGGCCGGCTGATGCGGGGCACGCAGCGGGTGCGGCTGCTGGTCGATCGCGACCGCCACCCGGTGGGCGGGACCGTGCAGCTTCGCCTGGTGATGGCTGACGAGCCCCGGCTGGCCGCCGGTCGGCCGCCGGTCTGCCGGGCGATCGGTCCGGAAGAGACAATCGTGACGGTGCCGCTCGAAGTGGAGCCCGACCGCCCCGGCACCCTCCAGGGCAGTTTCGTGGCCGTCCGGGAAGGGGCCTGGCGGATCGAGGTCGATCCGGCCGCCGGTCTGACGGAGGAACCGCTCATGCACCGGATTCAGGTGCAGCTCCCCGACCGCGAACTTGTCCGTCCCCGCCTCGATCGCCCGCTGCTCGAGCAACTCGCGTCCCGCACCGGAGGCGTGGCCCGCTTCCCGCAGCCGTCCGACTGGTCGACGGCGATAGCTGACGAACTCGCCGCCCGGCTCCCCGATCGCTCCCGGCGGGAATACGAGACGGGCCCGCCCGACGACGATTTCAAGCAGCGGCTCAATACCGTGCTGCTGGCCGCCGGCGTCGGGTTCCTCTGCCTCGAGTGGGTCGTCCGCCGGCTGGCCAAGCTCGCCTAGCGACTCACTCCGGCGCACGATGCGGACTGTTCCCGCCCGCCATGAGCACGGGCTTCAGGCCGGGAGGGATGACCTCTTCACCGCGTCCCGGGAACCCACTTGATGTCGGCGAAGATGACCTTGGTGATGTCCTCACCCGGCGCGGATTTGAGCGTGATCTGTGAGACGGTGCTCCAGTCGGGCAGGGCTTGTCGGCTGGCCCCGCGCTGGAGCTGCCCGGCGGGAATCTGCATGCTCTGCCAGTCGTCGGAGGCGGTGATGTCGATCGTCGCCGTGAAGTTGCTGCCGGCATCGAGGATCAGCGTCTGCGGCTGGGTGCAGTAGTACTTGAAGGATAAGACCGCCCCCTTGGGAGCCTTCCACTTGGGATCGCTCAGCGTGCTGCAGGTCATCCCGCGGTTTTTGTTGAGGGGACGGATTCCCATCACGCCGCCGACGCCCTCGACCGGGGAGGTGTCGCTCCACGGGGAGTCGTCACCGGCGAGCGAGTCGGCCCGGGTGTCGGTCGCCACGGCCGTGCCGAGTTGGGACGGAATGACGGCGGTGAAGTCCGAGGAGATCACGATCGAGCCCTCATAGGACCCGCTATAGGTGAGGTTGGCGAAGGCGAAGACGTAGTCGTCCACATTCGCCACGGGTAGCGAGGCCACCCAGGTGTCGCCGCGCCGCTCGAGCTTCGCATCCCGCCAGTGCCGGATGAAACTGACCGGTTCCTTGAGGGCATACCAGGCCTCGACCGTGTCGAGACCCGTCACCGTCGCCGGCGTGAGCACGAACTCGGGCACGCCCTCGGCATCGAGACGGATTTCGGTCGTCGGGCGGGCGGGCCAGTCGATGGCTTTGTCGAGGACATATTTCTCCAGCCACAGCTTGCAGTCGTTGCCGAGCTTGTCGGTGTTGTGGTGGCCGCGGGCCTGATGGGCGAACGACCAGGGCACGCCAGGCTGGAACATGCCAAACGTCTGCTCCCCCCGCTCCTGGCCGCCATGGTGGTCGTTGGATCCGTTGAGCCAGAGACAGGCCGCCTTGATGTGCGGCGCGTGGGACTCGGGGGCGACGGCGGCCAGCACCAACTCCTCGCCGGGAGTCGGAGGCTGGTTTTTCGGGGGCACCTCGTACATCCAGACATTCCGGTCGCGATAGTAGTCGATCCACCCGATCCCGAAGTAGGCGACCACCGCCTTGACCCGCGAGTCCATGGCGAGATTCCACATCAGCGTGCCGCCGTAGGAATAGCCCCTGGCGCCGATGCGTGTCTGGTCGACTTCCTTCTGGGCCAGCAGATAGCTGAGGACCCGCCGCTGGATCGCATACCAGAGGTAGTCGGAGGTCTGCTCCGGGGCGGTGATGTCACTGCCGTCGGGCAGGGTCGCTTTGATCTGCCTGGCGTTGGGGACCTGTCGATCCATCAGCCCGTGGCTCATCGATTCGGGATAGATGGTGCATGGCAGGCCGCTCGCATTCTTGCTGAGGGATCGGCCACGGTAGTCGTGGGCCATCACCGCCCAGCCATCCTGCACGTAGGAGAGGTCGATCTTCGGGTAGGACATCCACCCGTGCACGTCGAGAAGGCCCGGGGCATTGCGGGCCCCCGCCTTGACCGCGTACGTGCAGAAGACGCGGATCTCCTCGCCATTGACGTAGGCGCTGATGTAGGAATCGCGGCGGTAGATGCCGTCCTTCGTCTCCTCGCTGACGATCTCCTCCTTGAAATCCCCGGCATCGGGGTCGTATCGGGCCCAGACCTCGGGCGGAATCGGAAGGGTCTCAGCGGCGGCGGGGAGCGGCGAGCCGGCCGGAACGAGCAGGAGGGCGAGAAGGATGCTGGCGATTGTGGTGACGACGGAGCGTGGGATCATTGGGGCTGCAGCGGTCTCCTGAGAGTTCTAGGGGTGCATTGGTTTTTATTGACCATGTCCCTTTACTGGATACCAGTACACGATGACTGGAAAATCGGGTCAGGAATTGCCGCGTGATTTCAGCCACTGCTGGAATTTGGCATTTTCCATGCGCTGATAAATGGTCTGCAACCCGGGAAAAGCCTTTGCAAATGCCCATGTCACACGGAAAAGCAGCGAAGGGAAGACGCTGTCCTTGTCGCCTTCAATGCCGTGTATTATCGCTTTGGCGACGGTCTGCGGTGTTTGAGTGGGCCAGGGAATGGGGGTATTGTCGCTGGCTTCCCTGAAGAAGTTGGTGCGGGTAGCGATGGGATAGACCAGTGTCAGGCAGGCCGTGGCGGGCAGTTCATAGCGATATACCTCGGCGAAGCGATCCAGCGCGGACTTTGTCGCTCCGTAGAGTGCGTATCCTGGCAGGCTGAACTTCGCCATTGCAGAGGCCTGGATCACCATATGATAGGGGCGATCTGGGTTTAGCTCACGCATGCGTTGGGCGGCGTATATGGGTGAGAAGGTGTTGAGCTGGAAAACACGCTCGATATGTTCCCAATCGGCAGCCCCAAGTTTTTCGTAATAGGCGAACCCGGCATTGGCGATGAAAATATCGATTGTTCCCATTTGCGTCCGGGCGGCCTGGATAACTTCATCAACCCCAGTCTGTTGCATGAGGTTGGCAGTCAGGGCACTTACTGTGGCTGGCTTGTCGGCCTGGGCATCGACTGCGACTTGCAGGGCCTCCGCGTTGACATCAACCGCCATGATTTGCGCCGGATAGTCTGCCAGAGCATCCAGCAGGGCGCGACCAATCCCGGATGCGGCTCCTGTGAGGACGATATTACTGTGGGCAATTTTCATCGCCGGGCAACCTCTCTGGCTACCGGGAATGTAAGCTGGACGCGGGTGGCCCTGAGCGCGATCATGGGCTTGAAAGCGGTTACATCTGGGAAGTAATCGCTGTTGATGGTGGCTTGCTGGATGCTGGCAAGGTGTATGCGTCCCTTGCCGCCGGGGGTTGTCAAAAGGAGGTTATCTTCATTGGGTTGTGCGAGTGTGGCTTTGGCTGGCAGCCAGGCGGTGTTCACAGGCAAGCCGGGGCCTGTAGACCTGAGCTGCATCTGGAAGAAAGGCGTGCCTTTCAGGCTGACGCTGACTGTTTCGCTGCCATTGGCCTGTAACGCAAATTCAAATTCAGCGTGTTCCTTGGGAATAGCCCAGTTATGCCAGCCATTTTCCACACTGATTTGTGTTGATACGTAGATTTTGGTGATCGAATAGTATGATTTACCTTCAAAGCGGAATAGACCGGGAATAAAAAGCAGTTCGCCATAGGGGCCTGCATCGGAGGTGTGATAGTTTACGAGCATCACGGTTCCGATGCCGCCTCTGTAGCTTTCGCGTTGTTCCGGCGGGATGAATCCTTTTTGCAGGGCAAATTCACGCGAGAAGCGATAAACCAGAATATAGCCGTCACCAGTCAGGGACCAGGGAGCAGGTACTTGTTGAGTTAACATACCGATAAAATCCTTGCCATGCGGTTGTGTGCGGCTCAATTCAGTCCGACGATAATCGTCTCTGCCAGTTTTTCGTTGATGCCGTCCACCTGCATGAGGTCTTCCGCGCTGGCCTGCTTGATGGCGTCAATGCTGTTGCCAAAATGCTTGAGCAGAGCCTTGCGCTTTTTGGGGCCAATACCCGGAATATTTTAACGATAGCCCGGCCAATGGCACTTCCGCTGGCCTGCCCCCATGGATGGAACCATTTTCTATCACCAGGGTAGCCCTGGCAAGGGACGGCGCGACTCCGGGGCCGGGGGTCGATACCCCAGCGAGCTGTGCGGGCGGACGGCGACGCGGCCGGGAGCTAATGGCGTCGTCGGGCTCACGCCGTTTGAGTTCCTCGACTGGCTCACCAATCTCGTCCCGCCGCCGCGGAAGCACCGGCATCGCTACCACGGGGTGTTTGCGCCGAATCACAAGCTGAGGCGGGCCGTCACGGCACTCGCCATTGGTAGGCGGGGCCAGGACGCTCATGGCCCGGGCGGGGGAGGAGTTTCCGCTTGAGTGCCCGAACTGTGGCGGCGACATCCGTGTGATCTCGTTCATCAGGGAGCCGGGGCCGATCCGAAAGATCCTCACCCATTTGGGCGAACCGCTCGAACCGCCGCCGATCGCGACCACGAGCGTATCACGACGGCCCTGCAGCTTTTGATCCGTTCGATAGCGGCAAAGCTGTCTCTCCTGCGGCCTCGTCTTCATCGACAATGACGCGTTCAGCGAGCAGGGCACGCAGCCGACTCGGCTCAGAGGTCGTAAGTTCGGCGATGGCCGTTTTTTTGCCACGCCACAGAATCCGCACGGTCCGCAGTTGGAGCCCAGCTTCATGGCACTGGTGCGCCAGGCTGGCAAACTCGCCGACGCGATCATCCAGCCGCACCAGCACGGCATCGGTGGCCGCCTGCTGGTAGTCCACACGGCTCAGCAGATGCGAGGCCTGTTCGCCGGCAAGGAGCGACCTGCGTCCATAGTCGCGGCCCATGTCGACCGCTTCGTTGAGAATCCGCAACGCACGCGGTCGATCACTGACCCGCACCCGCACCACACTGCCCTCGTCCACCGACACGGCCGTCAGTTCGTCGATTGAAATGTGCTCTGCTGCCAGTGCCTGCGACACCCGATCGAGCAGGTCATCATCGCCCGTCCCGACGAGCACGATCGGCTCTGAGGCGGCGGAGTGGGTGACGGCTGGCTCAATAGCAGCAGTCGCGTCCCTATGTGCCTGCGGCTGTTCAATGTCGCTGATGAGCCGATCGATCTGCTCACGGGTCACATGTGGCATCGTGATCAGATGCGAGAGAGTGCCCTGGCATGCGAGCTGCCAACGCGATGTGATCTCCGCACGGGGACGATTGAAGACGACGGTGTTGGAGTAGGAATGCCGCCACGGCTCGAGGCCAATCGCCGCAAGCCGCTCCACCGCATACTCCGCCATCTCCAGACAGCCGGGGATGATCCGGCGAAATCCCTCCAGCCCTGTGGTGTGAAACGCATACCACAGGAAGAGTGGCGTGTGTCCATTCCGCGAGCCGGTGAGCGTGGTGTCGAGCGTTCCGATGTATTCGACGCCGCTGGCGATCCGCTCCACATTCGCCTTCTTGGCAAGCACCACTCCACAGGGGATTGGCGAGCCGATCATCTTGTGCCCACTGATCGCGATGCTGTCGACGCCCGCTCGAAAGTTCCAGGCTGGTGGATCCTCCACAAAAGGCAGGATCATCCCACTCAGCGCAGCGTCGGCATGCAGGTAGTGCCGCTCCAGTGCAAACTCTTCAAACAGACCATGAATCGCTGCGATCTCATCGACGGCGCCCTTCATCGTCGTGCCAACAGTCGCACAGACGATGGGCGGCACACTGCGATGAATCCGCAAGGTCTCGCGAAGGTCGTCGAGATCCATGCTGCCATCAGGCCTCGACCGCACCATGATGCTGGGCAGTCCGAGACACCGCAGCACCTTTCCGATTGAGTAGTGGGCGTCTTGCGAGTAGTAGACCACCCCCGTGGGGTAGAGCTCACGAGCCAGGAACAGGCCGTAGTGGTTGCCTTCCGTACCACCGTTGGTCACGTAGCCCCAGGTCTCTCCAGCAGGAGCTTCAGTGAGCTGCTCAAAGATGGCGAGCACTTCTCGTTCAAAGGCGTGCGTCTGCAGGTGATAGTTACTGTCAACGTAGGGGTCGCCGACGTTGTTCACCGGAAACGCAAGAAACCGATAGAGCTCCGAGTAGTCAAAGTTGCGATTGCACGGATAGCCCAGAAAGTGTGCCGACTCATCCTGAAGCCTGCCAAAAAGCCGCTCGAGCCGCGTCCGGTCTTCCCCTAAGAGCGGCTGATGCTGGTATCTCGCGTCACTCATCGCAGCCCCTTTAAGAGCGGTCATCCCTCATCGTCCATCATAGGCAACCCGACGCCCCGAAATCCTCAGGCTTCAAGCCGCTCCCCCTCCGACGGCATCGTGACCAGCGGCGGCAGGGAGAGGCGAGCCGGCCGAACATGCGTTTATCATAATTCATGCAGATAGCATCGATCCTCGACCACCGCCCCCCGATCCCCGCTGGATGACCCTGCATGATTCGCCCACTCTCGTTCGTGGTGGCCTTGCTCGTCGCTGGTGGTGGCCTGCTCTCCGCATCCGATCTACAGGTTGCCGCGGATGGCCGGGCAAGCGTCCTGCGGCTCGGGGCCGACTCCGCCAATCGCATCGAGAAGTCGCTGCCAGGCGGATTCGTCATCACGGTGTTCACCGGAGCCGACACGAAAGAGGTGCGGCTTGACAGGGCGACGGTCCGTGGCGACCGACTCGTCGTCACCGGCTCAGACGGACTGCCGCGGCTGACCTTCGAACTGCGGCGGCACGAGCGGTCCGTGGCCGTTCATCTGCGGCGGGTCGAGGGCCTTCCGCAGGCGAGCCTGGCGGCGGTGCGGTTTGATCTCGTCACCAGGCAACCCGACGTAGGAATCCTGTCGCTCGACTTCATGACGCGAGTCAGCCAGCGGGGCAGGAGACTGACGGCGGAGTTCAAGCATCTCTGGCACCGCAGCCCGGGCGATCCGCTCGGCGGCTTCGCCCTCTACGCCGCCGGATCCGACGCGGCCGCCGATGAGTCGCTTCTGGAACTCTGGTGCAGCGAGGACCTGCCGCGGCCCGTGACCGGAGAGCCGTGGACGCCCCAGCGGGCCCGGCGGTGGCTCGCCGACTACGAGGACCGCTTCGGCGACATGACGACCATGATTCTCAGTGCCTCGAGCGAGCGGGAGCTCTACGACCTGACGGCCGTGGCGGCCCGGCATGGCGTCAGGATGATCTACCTCCACACCGACACCTGGCGGGGCGAATACTGGCCCAACGAGCGATCCTGGCTGCACGTCAACGAGGCGGTGTTTCCGGCGGGGCGAGCCGACCTGAAGCGGTACACGGATCATCTCGAAACCCGGGGCATGAAGCTCGCCCTCCACACGACCTCCGCCGGCATCGGCCCCTCGGATCCCGAGCGGATCGCGAAGGGTGTCGACCGCAATCTGGCGACATGGTGCCGAGGGAGCCTGGCCGCCGCCGTCGACGCCACCGCCGACACGCTGTCCTTTCGGCCCGCAGCCGGCCAGGACGTGCCCCTCGCCCTGACGTCGGCGAATGGCCCGGGTCTTCGACCGCCCTTCTTCAGGACCGACTTCATCCGCATCGACGACGAGATCATCCGCGTGGGCCAGTTCACCGACACCGATCGCCCCGTCTGGACGCTCCGCCACTGCCAGCGAGGCTACGGGGCCACCGCTCCCGCCGCCCATGCCGATGCCGCGGAGACCGTCGGCCTGCTCAGCGCGTACGGCCAGAACTTCGTGCCCGACAACGATTCACCGCTCCTCGAGGAGATGGCCCGGGAGTTTGCCGAGTTCGCCAATCAGATCGGCCTCGACCAGCTCGAGTACGACGCCTACGAGATTCAGAGCAGCACCCCGTGGGGGCCGCAGAAGTTCAGCGACGCGGTCGCCCGGCATCTCGACCACCCCGTGATCACCAACACCTCCTCCGGCCGGCCCGTCTCCTCGAACATCGAGCTGCTCTTCAGCCGGATTCGCGACATCAACCAGTTCGGCTACCACACGGTCAACCTCTCGCTCCAGCTCGACAGCCACCGCCCGGCCACCTCGCTGCTCGACGCCTGGTTCGAGCTGTCATCGCTCGCCGCCAAGGGCGTGCGGCGGTTCCAGATTCTCAAGCCGGAGCCGATGTTCGGCGTGTCCGAGGAGATCCTCACCACGCACGGCCTCGCCGAGGAGATGCTCGACGCGTTCTCGCTCTGGCGAGACGTGACGCCCCTTCTCTCGGCCGACCACTGGAAAGCCCTCCGGGCGACGCTCGAGCGGTTCGGCAGCCACACGCAGGGCAAGGATCTGTTTCAGGTGCGACGAACCAAGGAGGGCTACGATCTGATCCCCACCCGGGTGATGGTTCGCCGCGCGGGCGACGTGCCCTGGCGGGTGGGCCAGGAGTTTGGCCCGATCGGCCCGCGGCAGTTCTGCCGCCCAGGGGAGTCGTTCGAGGTGGAGAATCCATTCGCACCGCAGCCGGCGAGGTTCGTGATTCGCGTGCTGTCGGAACTCGGAGCGATCGACGGGCCGGCGGCGGCCGCGACGGCCTCTGCCGCTGATGTGGTCGCGGAGAGCTACCGGGCCGCGGCCGCCGAGGCAGCCGGGGTGGCACCCGCGGCCCCGGCGACGGCCCCGACGGCCGCCGGCAAGCAGCTCCAGCCCGCCGCGACCGAGATTCGCAATCAGCGATTTGCCCGCTTCGCCCAGGATGGCGACTGGCTCGTGATGACCGCCGAGAATCCGAGCCAGGAGCCGGTCAGGCACGAACGGGACCTGCCGGGCTGGGAGCGGCAGCTGTCGCTGGCAGCCGGCCGCGGAATCGCCCTCGAGATCGACGGCGATGGCAGCGGGGCGGTCGTGCTTCTCCAGCTGCATGGCCGCGGCATCCGCGACTACGTGGTGAAGGTCGACTTCACGGGACCGCGGACGATCGAGATTCCCACCGGCGAGGTGGCCTGGGCCGACGGCGACTGGGGCTGGCGGTTCGGCGCGAAGAACTTCGACTATGGCCAGATTCGGCACGTGTCGCTGGCGTTCGGCATGATCCCGCCGCGGTCAACGCCGCGGGTCCGGATCAGGGGCCTGCGGCTGCTCCGGGACGTGCCCTCGAAGCTCGTCCGGCCGGTGATCCGAATCGGTTCGGGATCGCTGACCGTCGCCGGGGAGATCGAGACCGGCTGCTATCTCCGCTACGACGGGGGCGAGACCGCGACCGTCTTCGACCGCAACTGGAACAGGCTCCGCACGCTGCCGGTCGCGGCGGATGCGTCCCTGATGCCGGCGGGCTTTGCGACCGTGCGGATCGACGTGCCCGAGGACGCCCCGCGACCCTGGCTGGAGGTGCAGACGATCGTCACCGGCGAGCCGATCCAGATCCCGAAGCCGTAGCCGGGCGGGCCGCCACCGTCAGGTGGCCGGCATCTCGACCACCGCCTTGAGCACGCCGGCGGACGGCTCGAGCAGCGTGGGGAAGACCGCCGCGATCTCGGCGAAGGGCAGCCGGTGGGTGATCCAAGGCCGGGTATCGAGCCGCTTCGCTTCGATCAGCCCGATGATGCGGGTGAAGTCGCCGGGCAGGGCGTTGCGGCTGGCAAGGATCGAGAGTTCGCGGCGGTGCATCACGGCGGCGTGGGAAAACGAGAGGCTCTGCTGGGTGATCCCCACATAGACCAGCCGGCCGCCATAGCTGCAAAGCGCCAGGGCGCTGCTCATGCTCCGATGGCTGCCGGTGGCATCGACCACGACCTCCGCCATCCGGCCCGCGGTCATCGCGTGGAGGGCTTGCTCGTCGTCCGCCGTGCCGCTGGCCAGCAGGGTTTCGACGATCCCGAGCTTCTCACGGGCAAACGCCAGCCGCGGCTCGGCCCGGTCCATCAGGATCACGCGGCTGCCGGCGAGCCGGGCAAACTCGAGGGCAGCAAGGCCGATCGGCCCGGCCCCGATCACGACCACCGTCTCCGCGGCGGTCGGCTGGCCTCGGTTGATCGCATGGCAGCCGATCGCCAGGGTCTCGACGAGGGCATTCTCGGCGGGGGCGAGCCGCGGGGATGGATGAAGCTTGCGGGCGGGCAGCGTCGCGAGCGGCTGCAGCCCCCCGTCGCAGTGCACGCCGAGGGTCTGGTTGTGCTCGCAGCAGTTGGTCAGCCCGCGGCGGCAGGAGTGGCAGGCCTGGCAGTTGAGGTAGGGCTCCACGCAGCAGCGGTCGCCGACCGCCACGTTGGAAACCCCGTCACCGACCGCGACGACTTCGACGCTCAGCTCGTGGCCGGGAATCCTCGGGTAGCTGAAGTAGGGCATCGTGCCGCGGAATCCGCCGTAGTCGGTGCCGCAGATCCCGACCGCCTCCACGCGGACAACCGCCTCGCCGGGGCCGGGCGCTCCGGGCTCGGCGACGTCCTGATAGCCGAATGATCCAGGCTTCTCGAGCACCAGGGCTTGCATGCTGCGTTCCTTGCTGACGTGGTGAAGCGATCTCAGCGGCCGAGGCCATAGAAGCGGCTGGCGGTCTTACCGAGGATCAACGCCTGCTCGTCCTCGCTCAACCGGCCCAGAAAATCGGTCACGATCCCAAGCGCATCGGGGTATTCGGCCGCCAGCAGGCAGACCGGCCAGTCGCTGCCGATCATCAGCCGCTCGGGGCCGAAGGCCTCGACCGCCACTTCGAGGTATGGGGTGAAGTCGGCCGGCTGCCAGCCCTGCCAGGCGGCTTCGGTGACCAGCCCGGAGAGCTTGCAGGAGACGTTCGGGTGGCCGGCCAGCGCCCGGATGTCGACCCGCCAGGGGTCGAGCGTGCCGGCCTTGATCCGGGGCTTGGCCAGATGGTCGAGCACGAAGGGCTGCTCGGGCAGCAGGCCGACCAACTCGACGGCCGCCGGGAGCTGCGGCGGGTAGAGCAGCAAGTCGTAGGTCAGGCCGAAGCCGGGCAGTTGCCGCAGGCCGCGGACAAACGCCTCACCGAGCAGAAACCGCGGATCGGGCTCGTCTTGCACGACATGCCGCACGCCGACCAGCCGCGGGTTGCCGGCAAACTCCCGGAGTTGCTCGACGACGTCGCTGCTGCGGAGGTCGACCCAGCCGACGACGCCGAGGATCGCGGGATGCTTCGCGGCCAAAGCGAGCAGCCACCGCGTTTCCTCGATGGTCTGCCGGGCCTGCACCGCCACGCTGCCGGCGATGCCTTCGGCCGCCAGCAGCGGAGTGAGGTCGTCGGGCAGATAGTCGCGGGCCAGCCGCTCCATCCCTGCGGCGATCCAGCCGTATTCGGCCGGGTCGTAACGCCAGAAGTGCTGATGGGCATCGACCCGCATGGTGATCTCCAGGGGGATGGGCGGCTCAGTTGTTTTCCGGAAGGCCTTCGGTGTGGCCGATGTTCTTCACCGGAGCGAAGATCTCCTGCACCTCGGCGAGCAGGGCCTGATCGAGCGGCTCGGCCGCCCACTCGGCCCAGGCACGGATGTTGGCCGGGTTGGCGCTGCCGGCAATCGTGGTGGCGATCTCGGGATTATCCAAGGAGAACTGGAGGGCCAGTTTGGCGATCGGCGTGCCGCGAGACTGGCACAGCTCCGCCGCCTGCCGGGCAGCCGCCTTCACCGCCTCCGGCTCCTTCAGCCAGGCTGGCAGCGGTGCGTCGGTCAGCAGGCGGGCACTGAAGGGCCCGGCGTTCATCGCTCCGATGCCCCGGGCCTTGAGGAAGGGCAGCGTCTCGTCAGCGAAGCGGGTGTTTTGCAGGGTGTATTGGTTGTAGCTGAGCACGCAGTCGACATCGGCCTGCTCGCCGATGAAGCGGAAGATCTTCTGCGGATAGCCCGAGACGCCGACGAACCGCACCTTGCCGGCGGCCTGGACCTTGCGGAGCGCCGGCAGCGTCTCGTCGACGATTTGCTGCATCGGCACAAACTCGATGTCGTGACACAGCACGATGTCGAGATGGTCGGTGTTCAGGCGGTGGAGGGAGACGTCGATGCTCTCCGCCACGCGGCGGGCGGAGAAGTCGAAGTGGCTCAGGTCGTAGCGGCCGAGCTTCGTGCAGAGGAGATAGTCGTCGCGGGGAATGTCCCGGAGAGCCAGGCCGAGGAGCACCTCGCTCATCCCGCGGCCGTAGAAGGGGCTCGTGTCGATCAGCCGCAGCCCGCAGTCGAGCGCGGTCCGCACGCTGCCCAGTGCCTCCTCGAGGGTCACCCGGCGAAACTCCTGGCCGAGCGAGGAGGCCCCGAAGGCGAGGATGGGAACCTCCAGGCCGGTCGTTCCCAGCGGGCGGGTCTGCATGACGGGCTTTCACAAAGGGCAGGGGAGGGCGGTCGGGGTCAGGAAAACGTCCGGCAGCCGACGGTCAGCAGCAGGTTGGCCCAGGGCTGCGTGTCGGCCGTCTGGATCGTGAGCACATGGTCGGCGGAGGCGACGGCCTCGTAGAAGTCCCACTTCACGATCGGCACGAGTTCGCAGGGGCTGCCAGCCTGCGTGAGGATCCGACGGTAGGCGGCCCAGACCGGCGGATCGCCGGGCGTGGCGGCGGCGTAGGGATCGTCGCGGTCGATGCCCATCGTGCGAACCTCATCGATCCGCACGGTGGCGAGGATCGCCTCGAAAACCTGGGCCACCGTCGGCACGCCGGGGCTGAGCTGCAGCGAGATCAGCTCGGCCCGCGGGCCCCGCTTGTTGCTGGCGGGATAGTTGCCGTCGGCAATCAGCACCGTGGAGTGGTGCCCGGCGGTGGCCAAGACCCGGAGGATGTCGGGGTGGAGCAGGGGGATGTTGAGCATCGGTGGAAGAAACTCCGTGGTAGTGGTGTGAACGTGGTGGGTTGGCGGGGCTAAGTCAGCATTAGCGGCGGGCGGCGAGCGCGAGAAAGCTGCCAATGCTGGCCGAGGCCGCCTCCTTGGCGGTGGGCAGCGGGAAAACTTCGGCCGAGAGGTAGCCGCGGTAGCGAATCGACTCAAGCGCGGCCACGATCGGCAGGGCCTTGGTGTGGCCCATCCCGATCGCCCGGCGGTTGGAGTCGGCCCAGTGTACGTGGCCGAGATGCTGGGCCACCTCCCGCAGCGTGGCAGCGAGGTCGACTTCTTCGATGTTCATGTGAAACAGGTCGCAGAGCAGCCGCACATGCCGCAGCCGGTGCTCCTCGAGGAACCTGGCGGCCTCGGCCTGCCGGGTGAAGAGGTCAGTCTCGTAGCGGTTGAGGGGCTCGTAGAGAAACACCTGCCCGTGGCGGGCGGCCCGTTCCCCGAGCGTGGCCAGGGCGTCGGCGAGCAGTTGCCGTGCCGTTTCCAGCGGCACGGCCTCGCTCGAGCGGCCCTGCATCGAGCCAAGGATGGCGGGGGCCGAGAAGCCCGCGGCGGTGTCGATCATGCCTTCAATGAAGGCGATCGCCCGCCGCCGCACGGCCGGGTCGGGGTCGACCAGCGAAAGCTGCCGGCAGACCCAGCCGGCACCGGTGCCGACCGCGGCCAGCGCGAGCCGGTGGGCGGCGAGCAGATCGGTGAGTTCGTCAGCTGGAAAGGCCTCGGCGCTGGCGGCAAAGATCTCCACCGCGTCGAACCCCAGCTCGGCCGCCTGGCCGCAGGCCTCGGCGAGCGTGGGCAGGTCGCTCGCCTCGCCAGGCTGGCGGCAGTGAAAGACAAACGGGCCCCGGCGGGCCTCCGGCACGAGGCTGATCGTGATCGCCGATCTCATGCGGAGCCTCCGCAAGGACCGTCTGCCAAAAACAGCGGTCGCATGTGCCGCTCGAAGAGGTTTTCAGTGACCTGTTTGGCGACCACGTCACGGTTGGCCACCAGCAGATCGGTGTAGCGACGCCCCTCCTTGGCAGCGAGCTTGAAGGCGATGTGCAGCAGTTGCCGGACCGACGCATTGAAGGCCGGGTGGCTCGGCACGTGGCGGATCGCCGCGGCGAGTTCCGGGCCGCTCCAGCGGCGAAGCTCGCCCGGATCGGGCAGCCGACTGCGGTCGATATCGATCACCGCCGCATAGGGAGCGGTCAAGGCATCGATGTTGGCGTACGCGGCGGCATAGATTTCCCGGGTCAGCTCCAGCCCGTCGCCGCCCGCTTCGGCCAGGCCGATCAGCTCCTCGAGCCAGGTTGTGCCCGCGGTCTTGATGTGGAACCCGGCACCGGTGCGGGCAGCCGCCTCGCGGATCACGGGGTAGAGCGAAAACTTGTCGCTGCCGGAGTGCACCGAGAGCTTCAGCGATGCCGGGAGGCCGTAGGCGGCTGCCGCATGGGCGAGCACGGCGACGTCGTCGTTGAACTCACGGGTGAACTGCTCGAGGTCGCCGACGTAGTCGACGCCCTTGTTGAAGCGGCCGGTGAACTTCGGGGCGATGGTGTCGACCGGGATCTTTTCGTCAGCAAGCATCGCGAGAATCACCAGCAGTTCCGGCGGGGTCTGCGGCGCGTCGGTCTCGTCCATGCTGACTTCCGTGACGAACGACTCCTTCGAGTCGGCGATGTGCCGCCAGAGAGCGCCCGCTTCCCGGCAGGCGGAGAGGTAGTGCCTCGCGATGCGGCGGGTTTCGTCGGCCGAGAGCGGCAGCGGCGTCTCGATCCCGGCAATCGCCACGGGCTCGGCGAGCTCCGGGTGCCGGGCCAGGAAGGCCTCCACGTCACTGGCCTCGGCCGTGCTGCCGATCGCGTCAGCGACGTCAATCGTGAAGAAGTCGGCAGTGGCGAGGTAGCCGGCGACTGTCTCCAGGCGGATGTGGTCGGCATCGACAAACCAGAGGTGGCTCCAGCCCCGGGCGGCGACGGCCGCAGCGGCAGCCTCGCGAACGCTCGCCGGTTCGCTGCCCACAAACGAGTGCTCGCGATGCGACTTGTTCCAGACCGGAGCAGCGATCACGCCGTGGCTAGCGAGCTGCTCGAAGGCGGCCAGTTGGGCCTCGGCCTCGTGGGCAAAGCGGTCTCCGACACCGAACGAAAAGCGGGGCAGCGGCATGCATTGTCTCACGCATCAAGGGTCGATTGGTAGGCTACTCGTCGATGGCGACCGTCACCGGAACTTGCTGCAATCGGGCAGAAGTCGGAACGTTATCGGTCACCCTTTGGCGATCCCCGCGGCTTTGAGTCGAGTTCGAAGCGGTAGGTGTTGGTGCCCGGCTTCACCGTCGCCCGCAGCGGCGAAGTCGTGGCGAGTTTGTAGACGGCCGGAAGGAGATCGCGGATCTCCGGCTCCGGGAGGGCGGTCGGCGGTGCGTTGAGGTCGGGCGGCGGCGCCGGTCTGGACTGCTGCTTGATCACGGTCACGACGTAGTCGCCAACTGCGGTGCCCGCACCCGGCGTGGCACCGCTGCCGGCGTTGAGCCGAAAGCTCCCGTCGGGGCCGGTCCGCCCGGCGGCCGGCAAGCCGGCGGCCTCACCGGCCGGCGTGACGGGCGAGAAGAAGACCGTCGCGGCCTCGACCGGCTTTCCGTCGAGCACGACGACGCCTTCCACCATCTCCACCCGCGGGCCCCGCCGGCCGCAGCCGCAGATCAGGGTCGCCAGGAGGCACGCCGCCAGCGCTCGCCGCCGCCCGCTCATTCGGCACCCACGACTTCACGACCGCGGATCGAGCCCATCGCGCCCCAGACGCCGCGGATGCTCGCCCCGGTGTACGACCAGGCGTTGGCGGTCGAACCCGCGTTGTTGACCTGCGGCTGGGTCGGGTCACCGGCATCGATCTCGTTCGTCACGAACCGCACCGAGCCATCGCACATCGCCACCATCGCGCCCCTGGGGTGGTAGCTGCTGACCGGATTGATGTAGGCCGCCCAGTCATAGTCCCGCACGCAGCGGGGCGTATTCGGCGCCGCGTTGGTGTAGAACGACGTGTAGGTGTCGTACCATGAGCGGCCCCACATGCTGCCCGGCAGAAAATCAGGCTGGGAGAGCGGCACCGAGTACTGGTTGCCGGCCACGAGCGCCCAACAGGTCGCCGGGGCGGTCGAGGGGTCGATCGCGCCGAGCTTGCCGACGCCGGCCGGCAGGGTGTCATAGGTCGCCGGGGTGCAGATCATCGACTCCCCCAGCATGACGGTGCTGGAAAGCCCGTCGCGAATGTGCGCGGACTGCACCGGGGCCGGGCCCCACATGCCGCTGCCGTCCCGGACGCTGCCTTCATTGAAGGGGCCCCGCGACCGCCTGCCGGGGGGCGCTGCGACGTCTCCCCGGTTGCACCGGTAGTTGGTGCATCCGGCCCCGCGAAAGCCGGGACCCTGATTTATTTCCGACGCGCAGAGCAAGATGACGGGCTGCTCGGCGAATGCCCCGTTCCAGAGCACGCCACCGGCCAACTCCTGTGCGAAGCCCCGGTCGTAAATCGCCTGCTGCTCGACGTACGGCATCAGCCAGAGCAGGTACGAAACCTCGGCGTAGCGGACATCGAGCGTCGCCAGTCCTTCGTTCGCACGCGAGCAGAACTCCCAGGGCGCCCCCTGGGGCGGCAGGAACCCATTGCTGCTCTCGTAGCCGAGCACGGCGAGGCCCAACTGCTTGATGTTGTTAGCACAGCTTGCTCGCCGGGCAGCCTCCCGCGCCGACTGCACGGCCGGCAGCAGGAGCCCGACGAGCAGCGCGATGATCGCGATCGTTGCCAACAGTTCGACGAGCGTGAATGCCGGACGGCGTTTCATGGAGCGGGTCTCGGCGGGATCAAGGGGCGTCCAATGCGGGAACCGCTACCGCGTTCTGTATTGAGCTCGCTGGCATCGCCCAGATTATAGAGTCCGATGCCGCCAGTCGGGAAACACCGTCGATTGCGAAACTCCGGTCGAGCGGGATACGCTCTGCTGACATGCCGGCTGCCACCGAATCGATCGCGCCGCTGCTGCGGCTTCTGGGGCGTGCTCGCCGCGAAGCCCGCTGGTGGATCGTTGCTGAAGCGATCGCCGAACTTGCCGTCGTCGCCGCCGCGGTCTTCTGGGGGCTGCTTGCCCTCGACTGGCTGATCGAGCCGCCGCCCTGGGCGCGGGGCGTCGCGACAGCTGGTGCGGCGGTCGCGCTCGGCTGGCTGCTGGCGACGCGGCTCGTTGTCCGGCTGGCGGTGCCCCTCTCGGATCGCGGCCTGGCCCTGGCGCTCGAGCGGCGGGATCCCCGCTGCGGCGACACGCTCTCAACGGCCCTGACGCTTGCCGACGAGACGGGCGAGCCGGTCAACGCGGCGCTGGCGACCCGGACGGTCTCCGCCGCCGCCGACCTTGCTGGCGAGATTCGGCCCGGCGTGCTCTTCCGCCGCCGCCGCCTGGTCGGCCTGCTGATGACGGGGCTGCTCGCCGCCGGCTCCGTCGGCTGGCTTGCTGCGGCCCGCCCCGCGATCGCCGAGATCTGGATGCGGCGGCTGGTCTTGCTCGAGGAGGTTTCCTGGCCGCGACGCGTGCAGTTGGAAGCGATCGGGTTTCCCGGCGGCGTGCGGAAGGTGGCCCGGGGCGACGATGTCGACGTGCTCGTCGCTGTGACGGCGGCGGGGGCGATGCCCGATCTTGTCGAGTTGCGACGGCACACCGGCGCCGGCTGGGAGACCGTGCGGATGGGCAGCCGAGGCGGCAGTGATGGGGGCCGGCAGACCTTCGGCCACCTCCTGGAGGCAGTCGGCGAGGACCTCAAGTTCGAGGTTCGCGGCGGCGATGCCCGCCTGCGAGGCCTGCGGCTGGAGGTCGTGGAGCCGCCGTCGATCGCTGCGGTGGCGATCCAATACACCGAGCCGGACTACCTCGGTGGCGGCCGCCGCGAGGCGGTGGCCTCCCGGGTGGTGCCGGTGCCGGCCGGCTCGCGGGTCGATCTCGATCTCGAAGCCGGCAAGCCGCTGGCAGCCGCGGAGGTCCGCGTCCGCTTTGCTTCCTCCACGGTTGCCGACTCGAGCCCCGCCGACCAGCCGAAAGGCGACATCCTGCTGACGGCGGTCAAGGCCGGTGATTCGCCCGCCACCCGGCTGAAGGCCACAATCGAGTCGCTCACCGCCGATGCCGCGGTGACAGTAACCCTGCAAGACACCGACGGCATCACCGCCCGCGACCCCTTCACGCTGCTGCTCGCGGCGGTGCCCGACGAGCCGCCCCGGGTCGCCCTGGACCTGGCCGGCGTTTCGACGGCGGTCACCACTCGGGCCAGGCTGCCCTTCGTCGGCATCCTTTCCGACGACCACGGACTGGCGGCGGCGGACGTCTCGCTGACCCGCGGAGACGACCAGTTGCTCGTTCCGATCAAGCGGGTGCGGCCCGGCGAGACGAGACTCGAGCTCCCAGCCGGAACACCAGAAGTGGTGTCGCTCGCCGACCTCGCGCCGAGCGTGGGCGATCAGATCACCGCGGTGGTGACTGCCCGTGACGCCTGCACGCTCGCGACCGGGCCGAATCTTGGGAGGAGCGAGACATGGACGCTCGAGGTGGTGACCCCCGACGCGCTCCAGGCGATGCTCGAGGCCCGCGAGGTGCTGCTGCGGCGGCGGTTCGAGACGGCGATCGAGGATCTCGCCCAGGCACGCAGCCGGCTCGAGAGCAACGACCGCAACCTGGAGGCGACGATCGAGCAGCTGGGAAGTGCTGCCGCCCGGAGTCGGGGAGAGACGGTCGAGATCGCCGCAGCATTCCGGGGGATTCGCGCTGAGTTTGCCACCAACGATCTGGTCACGCCGGAACTCGAGGCTCGGCTGGTCACGGAGATCGCAGTGCCGCTGGCGGCAGTGGCAGCCGGCCCGCTGACCGCACTGGCCGAGGCCTGCCGGCCGGACGCCGCAGATGGCCTCGCCGCGGAAGGCGGCCCCGTCATTGCCAACCGGGCGGCCGAAGCCAGCAGTCGGGCCGATTCCGCCCTGGCCGCGATGCGGGCGGTGCTGGCCCGGATGCTGGAACTCGAATCATTCAACGAAGTGGTGGAGAAGCTCCGGGGCATCGTCGAAACGCAGGAAGCCATCCGCCGCGATACGCTCAAGCGGCAACGCCAACGGGCCCGGGAACTGCTGGAGTAACGACCTGTGAATGATTCCCTGACCGGAACCCCGTGCCGAACTCACAGCTCGGCCACCGGTACTCCCCCCGGGTCGCCGCAGACGCGCTGCCGGCTGCTCGTGGCAGCAACTCTCGCAGCGGCCTGGCTCGTTGCCGGCACAGCGGTGCCGCGGATCGCGGCCGAGGAACCTTCCGAGAGTGAATCGCTCGCTCGCCGCGAGGCCGATCTCCAGCGGCAGTATCTCGACCTGGAGCGGGCCTTTCTTCGCCTGGCCGACCTGCTGGCGGCGAGCGATCCGCGGCGGGCGGCGGTGCTGAGGGATGCCTTCGACCGAGCCCGGGAGGCGGAGGTTGGTGACCGGCTCGGCCGCATCGTCGGCCTGCTCGAAGCGGGAGAACTCGTCAGCGCCGGCACCGGCCAGCAGAACGCCATCGAGCAAATGAATGCATTACTCGCCTTGATGGAAGAGGGAGGCCGCGATCGCAATCTTGCCGACACCAAGCAGGAGGTGCGGGCCTTCTTGGGGCGGATCACGAAATTGATCGCCCGCCAACGGGAGGTGGAGGGATCGACCGAGGCGGGAGGCGAGGCCGAGCCGCTCGCGGCCCGCCAGCGAGAGACGGCTGACGAGGCCGCCGATCTCGCAAACGATTTGGATCGCTTTGCCCGCCGCGTCGACGAGACGCCGCCGCCTGAGCCGCGAGACCGGGAAGGCGACGCCGACAAACCGGCCGCGGCCAAGGACGAGGAGCCCGGCACGCAGAACCAGCCAAACGGCAACGCAGGCGAGGGCAACGCAGGCGACCAGAAAGCAGATGACAGGGATGCCGGCGAACCTGATGCCGGCGACGGCAACTCCGCAGACCGCCACGAGGCGGCCGACGGCGACCGCCAGGACCCGGCGGCAGGCGGAGCAGAGGCCGAGGCCACCGACGATCAGGAGCCGATCGTCGGTGACGACGAGGCCTCCCGGAGCCGGCGGACCGGCCGGTTGCTCCAGGCCGCAGAGCGGCGAATGCGGGAGGCGGGCAGGCGGCTCGACGAGGCCAGGCGGACGGAGGCCCGCGAGGAACAGCAGCGGGCGCTCGAGGAACTGGAAACGGCCCGGGCGGAACTCGAGGAGATCCTCCGGCAGGTTCGGGAGGAGGAGGTGGAACGGCTCCTCGTTCAACTTGAGACGCGGATCCGGATCATGCTGCGGAGCGAACGGCTGGTTCTCGAATCTGCCGACCGCCTGGCCGCCTCGGCGGCCATGGCAGACCGCGAGCGGGCCCTCGAGGCGGCCCGCCTCGGCCGCGAACAGGATGGCATCACCGATGAGGCGAGCCGGGCCGTGACCCTGGTGCGGGACGACGGCTCGGCTGTCGCCATCCTCCAGGCGATCATCCAGATTCGCGATGACTCCGCGCAGGCAGCGGGTCTCTTCCGCCGCGGCGACATCAGTTCGACCACCCTCGGCATCGTGGCCGACATCGTGGCCGGCCTCGAAGAGCTGCTCGCCGCCGTCGAGAAGTCGCAACGCGACGCTGACAGCGAGCGTCAGCAGCCACCCCCCGGGGGCGGGCGGGCGGCCGATCCCAGCGAGCAGCCGTTGGTCGATCAACTCGCGGAACTCAAGATGCTCCGCAGCCTGCAGGTCCGCATCAACACTCGCACCGACCGGTTCGCGCAGCTTTTGGGAGCATCGACCGACCAGGCCGAAGAGCCAGCCCTTCGCGAGGCCCTCCGCCGCCTCGCTGAGCGCCAGCGGGACATCGCGAGGGCGGCTCGGGACATCGTTGCGGGACGGACGGAACGCTGACGATCGATGCGGCCGAGTTGGCGGCGGCGAGGTAGGCGGCCCCGCGTGGTTCTGGCGTCGGTCGTGGCCCGACGTCGGGGTGGCCGGGCTCCGCCGGCCGACGAGCGACTTCGGAGGCTTCCGGTATGTTGCCGGTATGATGAAAGGGTGGTCGACCCTCGCCGGTTCCCTGTCCCGGAGTGGCCCCCGTGATTCGCCTTGTCACCGCTCTGCTACCTCTCGCGACGGTCCTGCTCGCCGGGCTCGCGGCGCCGGCCGACGGTGACGAGGTGCTCTCCGTCGCGGCCGCCCGCGACCCGGAACTCGCCCGCGAGCCATCCTGGCGACCGCCGGATTTGCCGGACCTTCGCCGCCGGCTCGATGACTGGCTCGCCGGGGAGCGGGTCGCTGAAGACCTCGACGGAATCCGAGCGGAGGTGTCCGCGATCTGGGACAGGCACGCCGCGGCCGGACCTGCCGGCGATCTCCTCGACGCGGTGATCGCAATCGTGACGCTCGTCGACCCGCGGGCCGAGGGGATTCGCCGGTTGCCGAACGAGAATCCCGCCGCCATCGAGGCGGCCACCACCTGGCTCGGCTCACCGGCGACCGCCGAGGTGGAACGGGATGCGGTGCGACTCTGGCTGGGGCGGGAGCTTGTGCGTCGCGATCGATTCGAGGAGGCGCTTCGCCTGCTCGAATCGCTCCCGGTGGAATCGGCGGTCGACCCGGCTGCGGTGCTCTTCTACCGCGGCTGCTGCCAGCATTGGCTCCTCGAGAAGGAGGCCGCCGTCGAGTCGTTCGACACGCTCCTGGAACGCGAGGACACAATCCCGCTTCGCTACGCCCGGATGGCCCGGCTGCTGCGGGCCGACATCGCCGCGGTCGAGCCGCGGTCGCTCGATCACATCGCACGTCGGATGCGGGACGTGCGCCGGCGGCTCGACCTGGGGCGGGCCGGCGAGCGGACCCGCCAGGTGCAGCGGAGCGTCGTGGAATCGCTCGATGCCCTGATCGACGAGTTGGAACAGCAGCGTCAGCAGCAGTCAGGCTCGGCGGCGGCCGGCGGCGGGGTGTGGGGTGGGGCGGGCACGGGCCGGCCGATGGACGACA
>JAQCJP010000244.1 GCA_027592945.1 Planctomycetota bacterium | reverse complement strand
GGCCGTCTGATCGCCGGGATGGCGTGCGCTGTCACGGAAAAGCTGAATGACCGAGATTCAAAATCGGAATGACGGCAGTGCGGGTGAGGCCTATGACAATTTTATCGACCAGCGGTCGGTTTTCTTCAGGAGCCTGTCGATGCCCAATGTGATCACCCCCGCCCACCGGGATCTTTATCGTCGCGAGGGCTACTTCATCGCCGAAGCGGCGATTTCGCCGGAGCACATCCATATCATGCGGGACGCTTGCGACCATCTGATCGAGGCGATGCATCGCCAGATGGATGCACTGGGCGTTGACCACATTCATATCTCGCATCGCGGGAAACGGTATCACATCGCCAAGCAGTACCATCTCGCACCGCGGCTCGAGGAATACGTCTTCAGCGATCTCATGGCCGAGGTCTGCCGGGCGACGATCGGCGACACGGCCTTCCTGTTCTACGACCAATATGTCGTGAAGGCCGCCGAAAAGGGGACAACGTTTTCCTGGCATCAGGACAGCGGCTACCTCGGATTTCCGCATCGCGAATATGTGACGGTCTGGGCCGCCGTCGACGATATGACGCTCGAAAACGGCACCGCCTACGTGCTGCCCTACTCGAAGGTGGGCATTCGCACGCTCGTCGAGCACATCCGCGATCCCGAGAGCGGTGACAAGTGTGGGTACTTCGGTGACGAGCCCGGCGTGCCGGCAATCGTGCCAGCCGGTAGTCTGGTGGTCTTCAGTTCGCTGGTCTTTCACCGCAGCGGCTTCAACACCACTGACCGGATGCGTCGTGCCTACGTCACCCAATACTCTCCCGAACCGATTTATAAGCCCGGCACCGTTGGGCCTGATGGCGTTGGCGAACCGATGCATCTGGCGGTGCCATTCCTGCAGGCGGGAAAGAATGTTTTTGAGGCCGCTGTTGCTGAGGAGGTGAACTGATGGAGTTGTTGGGCAGATTGTGCGATACGACCCTGTCGCGACGGCGGGCCGTCAGTGCCGTGGCGGTCACAGCCGCGGGTGTGGCGTGTGGCTGGCAATCCAAGACCAAAGCCGCCCCGGGGAGTTGGCAACCAAGGTACATCCTGGCCTCAGCGATGTACGGCAACTTTCCCCTGACCGAGATTCTGCCGGAAGTCGCGAAGACCGGTGCGGAATCGATTGACCTCTGGCCAAAGCCCCACGGGACGCAACGAGAAGAAATCGACTCGCTCGGTGAGGCCACCGTTGCGGCGATGCTTGCTCAACACCAGGTCAAACTTGGTGGGATCGCCTGCTATCGGCTGGGCGCCTTCAACCTGGCCGATGAGTTCGCCCTGGCTGGGCGGCTCGGTGATGGCGTCGTGCTGGTGACCCTCGCTCAAGGTGGTGCCAGGGCCACCGGGACGGCCCTGAAGTCCGAGATCAAGCGGTTTCTGGAGAAGCTCCGCCCGTCAATCGCCGCGGCAGAAGAGACAGGCGGTGTCCTGGCGATTGAGAATCACTCCAACTCGCTGATCAATTCCCCCGACTCGATCCGCTGGTTCGGAGAGCTGGTAACGAGTGACCGGGTTGGCGTCGCTCTGGCACCGCATCACCTCCCCCAGGATGGAGAGCTGGTCGCTTCATTGGCCCGCGAACTCGGTCCTCGGCTGAAGTTCGTCTATGCCCAGCAGCATGGGAAGGGCTCGAAGGAAAAGCTGCCAAAGCAGGACGAACTGCTTCAGCTGCCGGGTCGTGGTCCGCTCGACTTCGGCCCCCTGATGCGGCAGCTTGCCGAGATGCGGTTTGCCGGGCCGGTCGAGATCTTCATGCATCCGGTGCCCCGCGGTGTGCCGATACTCGACACGGTGCCGGCCATCACCGCTGAGATCAACCGGGCCAGGGACTATCTAAATGCGGTGTGAACCCGCCGCCGGGCGGGCCGGCATTCACCGGTCGTCCATCCCCTTGACGCGAAACTCCGGCGGCAGTTTCGAGTTCAGCCAGCCGTTTGCATAGACACGAACGCAGTGGCCGGGCCGGTAGCCCTCGAGCATCTCACCGACGGTGATCTTCACCACCAGGCCGCTCGAGCCCGGCGGGGGATCGGGCTGCCGCTGGGCCTCCAGCACGCGGCCCCCCTTCTTGTCGTGGTCCTGCCACCAGCTCCGGAGCGTGTCTTCGGCCACCGCCACGCTCGCACCGCCGTGCCCAAGCTCCGCCTGCCGGGCCAGGTGGGCGTAGAGCGACTCGTCCATGCCGCCAAAGAGCGTAATCGTCAGCACGCCGCCGGCGCCAGGATGCTGCTCGACGTGGTCGACCCAGCCAGGCAGCCAGTAGTGCCGCATCCGCCGCAGGTGGGTCTCCCGCTGGCGGGCCGCGGCCACCGCCCGACTCTCGGCATCGAGCCAGAGATCGAGGCAGTGAAACCGCTTGTTCTTCCAGTCGGGATGCCAGGTGAGGTTGAAGGACACGACGAGGCCCTCCGGAGACCATGTTCGCAGCCCCGACTTCTTCGGGTCGGGATCGGACTGCCAGGCAGCGCCGCCGGCGGTCTCCCAGTCGAGGCTCTCGCGGCCCCTCCAAAGCCGCGTGGCCCGGTCGACCGAAAAGGTCGCCTCGATCGGCTCGCCAGCGGGGCCCGGCTGCCGCGCCACCAGCCGGATCTCTCCCGAGCAGGCGGTTTTCCGCCAGTCGCCCCGCTCCTTGTTCTGCGGGGGGAAGAACGGGCTCGACGAGTCGTAGCCAAGCCTCACCTCCTCGAGGATCCACTCCTCGCCGAGCCGGGCCTGACGGCTGGCGTCGTCCTCGAGGAGGATCGCGTGGGTGTGCCGGGGGACATACTTCGACCCCGCGGCCCCCGGGATGGTCGTGTCGCCCTCCGGCGGCAGCAGGAACCGGCCGTGCAGCCGCGTCCCCAACGGGATATCACCGAGGGCGGCGGGGGCGGCGTGATAGCGGATCATGCCGTAGGGCAACATCGCGAAGCGGAAGGTCGGGGCGGAGTGATAGCGGCCGTCATCGAAATCGCCGTCGAGCCGCAGGCCCCCGCGGCGGTTGGCATGGTCGATCGCAACCAACTCGCCCGCCAACTCGACGCCCGCCCCCGCCGGTGGAAACTTCCCCGGTACGGGCACGACATCAGCGAGTTCGGCCGCCGCGGCGATGCCGAGGAGCCCGCCGGCAGCCACGCCGAGCGCCGCCACGGCGAGCCGCCCGCCCCGCCACCACCAGCCGCTCATGCCACCACCTCGGAGATGATGCCGTTTGCGTCGGCGAACGCGTCGGTCTCGACCCCCATCCGCTGGGCGACCGTGAGCAGGAGGTTGCTGAAGTGGGCCCGCGGGTTGACCGGCCGATGGCAGATCGCGTAGTGCTTTCCGGGGTCGGAAAGGGTGTAGCCGGCAAACTCTCCGCGGCGGTTGTAGTCGACGTGCCCGCCGTGCTTCAGGCCGAGGCTCGAGCCGCCGGCCAGCACGATCGGCAGGTTGGCATTGCCATGGCTGTGGCCAAAGGCCATCCCGCTGCCGAAGACGACGATCGAGCTGTCGAGCAGCGGTCCTTCGGCATCGCGGACCTCCGCCAGCCGACCAAGCAGGTAGGCCAGCTGCTGCACGTTGAAGGTGTCGCTGGTGGTCAGGTCGGCCATCAGCGTGGGGTTGCCGTTGTGGTGCGAGAGCGAGTGGCGGTCTTGCTTGACGCCGGCCTCGGGCACGGCCGGGCCCTGGCCCTCCTCGCCCGTGCTGAAGGTCACCACCCGCGTCATGTCGGTCTGGAACGCCAGCACGATGATGTCGTACATCGTCCGCAGATACTCGCCGAGCTGCTCGAGGCTCACGGCCCGGTCGAGCCTGGCCGCCACGTCCGGGGCGATCGTCGGGCGGGGCGTGTCGAGCCAGCGGTCGGCCCGTTCCGTCCGCACCTCCACCTCGCGGACGCTGGTGAGGTATTGATCGAGCCGGCCGCGGTCATCGCTGCCGAGCTGCCGCTCGAGTCCGCGGGCCTGGTCGAGCACCGCGTCGAGAATGCTCGCCTTGCGGGCCAGCCGCCGCCGCTGGGCGTCCGCGCCGCCGGCCGGCTCCTGAAACATCTCCCGAAAGGCCACCCCGGGATTGCCCTGGGCGGGCAGCTGGATGCCGTCGCCATTCCAGGCGAGCGACGCTCCCTGGTTGCTGAGTTCGAGCGAGGTGAAGCGGGTCAGCGGGGCGGTCTTGGCGGCGATCAACTGGTCGACGGAGATCGTGTTGCGTTCGGTGTCGCCGAGCTTGCCGCCGGTGAGCCAGATTTTCCGGCAGTTGTGATGATGGCCGAGCCCGTGAGGATGGTAGAGGCCGCTGATCGGCGTGAACCGGTCGCGGAACGCCGCCAGCGGGGCGAGGGTCTTGGAGAGGGCGTAGTTTCGGCCGGCCTCGGTGATCTGCCAGTCGAGCGTGTTGACGCCGTTGGGCAGGTAGATGAAGACGCTGCGGCCGGTCGGCCCCGCCGCCGCCGCCCGAGCGGGCCGCATGATGTCGAGGAAGGGGAGGGCGAGGGCGACGCCCAGCCCCCGCAGGACGTGGCGGCGGGGCAGACGGGGCGAGTCGCGATCGATGTGCATGGCTGGGCTCCGGGCGGAGAAGGGTCAACGGGCCTGAAAGAGATCGGACAGGATCAGGTTTTCCACCAGCGTCTGCAGGCGGTAGCCGGCGGGGCGGCTGGCCGCCACGATCCAGCGGAGCTCGTCGGCATCGTCGATCGTCATCGCCCGACGGAGGGCGAAGGTGGCCAGCGTGCCGACGAAGGCTTCGGCGAAACGGTCTTCGTCAGCAGCGAGGAGCTTCTTGAAGGCGTCCGGGCCGTCGAACGAGCGGCCGTCAGCCAGCGTGCCCGAGGCATCGACGGGGGGATCGTCTCCCTGGCCGGCCGTCACCCGCTCGACCGACCGCCAGCGGCCGATCGCGTCGAAGTTGTCGAAGGCGAGACCGAGGGGGTCGATCTTGCGGTGGCAGGCGGCGCAGGCGGCATGCGTCGAATGGGCGGCGAGCTGCATGCGGACCGTCGCCTTGGCGACATCGGCCGGCGTCGGCGGCAGCGGCTCCACGTTGGGCGGCGGGGGCGGGGGCGTGACGCCGAAGATCGCCTCGGAAACCAGCACGCCCCGGTGGAC
>JAQCJP010000243.1 GCA_027592945.1 Planctomycetota bacterium | reverse complement strand
CGATCGGCCGGGCGGGCAGCCAGGCGAACCGTCGCCGCTGGTGGCCCGCGGCCTCGGTATCCTGCGGAGCATCGCCGCCGATGGTCGCGGGCAAGAAGCCGAGGCGAGCCTCGAGGCGGTGGCAGCAGCCTGGGCCGCCCGCGACGGCGGGCTCGTAGCCGGCCTCGCCGCCGCCAACTGAGCCTCGGGCAAAGTGGCTTGGTATCCTGACACGCATGAGCACCGCCCCGCTTCCGTGTGAATGGATCGACCTGGCCGAGGCCGACGGCCGGGATCGGCTGGCCACCCTGCGGGCCAAACTCGTCTCCCAGGGCGACGTGATCAGCCCGGCAAGCCGGCAGCGGACGATCGACGTCTTCGGCGAGCCGCTTTCTCCGCGGCAGGTCGTCGAGCGGATCTGCGAGGACGTGCGGGCCCGGGGGCTGCCGGCCCTCCTCGACTACACCGCCCGCATCGACCGGGCCGACGTGACCGCCGAGACGCTGTTCGTGGCTCCCGAGGCCCTCGCCGCCGCCCACGCCGCCGCCGATCCGGGCTTTCTCGCCGCAGTGCGGCGGATTCGCGACCGGGTGACCCGCTTCCAGGAGGCGGTCCTCTCGCGGGACGTGACCGTCTCGCTCGCCGGGGGCGGCTCGCTGCGGCAGCGGTATCTGCCGCTCGACCGGGCCGGGATCTGCGTGCCGGGCGGCGCCGCCGCTTATCCCTCCACGCTCCTGATGACGGTCGTGCCCGCCCGGGTCGCCGGCGTCCCGGAGATCGTCGTCGTCGCTCCGCCGACCCCTTTCGGCGCCGACAACCCGCAGGTGCTGGCCACCTGCCACGAACTCGGCGTCACCAGGGTGGTGCGGGCCGGCGGGGCCCAGGCGGTGGCGGCCCTCGCCTACGGCGTCGAGGGCCTGCCCCGGGTCGACACAATCGTCGGGCCGGGGAACCTGTTTGTCGCCCTGGCCAAGGAGTATGTCTTTGGCGATGTGGCGATCGACTCGATCGCCGGCCCCAGCGAGATCGTGATCGTGGCCGACGAGACCGCCCGGCCGGCCTCCGTCGCGGCCGACATGCTCGCCCAGGCCGAGCACTCCCCCGGCTCGGCGATCCTCCTGACGCCGTGCCGCCCGCTGGCCGAGGCGGTGGCCGACGCCCTGACCGAACAACTTGCCGTTTTGGAGCGGGCCGACCTGACGCGGGACAGCCTGGAGCGGTTTGCCGGCATCGTCCTGACCAAGAGCCTCGAGGAGGCGACCGGCCTGGCCGATGAACTGGCCGCCGAGCATCTCTCGATCGATACGGCCGACCCCGAGGCGACGCTCGGCCAGATCCGCCACGCGGGGGCCGCCTTCCTGGGGCCGTTCAGCCCGGTCGCCGCCGGCGACTATGCCGCCGGCCCCTCGCACGTCCTGCCGACCGGAGCCACCGCCCGCTTCGCCGCCGGCCTCTCGGCCAACACCTTCCTCCGCGGCGGCAGCGTGATCCGGCTTTCGGCGGCCGATCTGGCCGACATGGCCGACGACATCCGCACGCTCGCCGACGTCGAGGGGCTCACCGCCCACCGGCGAAGCGTCGAGGTCCGGCTCGACTGAGCCGTTGCCCCGTCCGGACGTCTCGCTCGCCGATCCGGCTCAGGCCGCCGTGCGGCGGGCGGGCCGCCTTTCGGCGAGGAGATGCGCCACGCGATCGCGGATGGCCGCGGCATCGACCAGCAGATCGGAGTCGCCGATCCCGGTGGCGGGGTCGAAGTGTCGCCGGTTCACCGGACGGGCCAGTTCGAGGTGGTGATAGAGATGCCGGTGGTGGGCGATCTCGGCAAAGCAGGGCAGCACCCGGCAGGGCGTTGCGATCTCGACCGCGACCGCCCCAGGCCGGCAGAAGAGGAGGTTTGTCAGGCCGGCCCCGTGGGAGCCGACAACGCACTCGGCCCGATGGAAGAGGTCGATCTGCTCGGCCAGCGGCCGTCGCTCCAGCCGGACCGGCTCGAAGCCGAGGGGTGCCAACGCCCGCATCAGGTCGCTCTGATTGACGATCGAGCGGCGGCCGGGCCGGGTCCGCATGATGAAGAGCCGTCGATCGGCCGGCCGGTCAGCCGCCAGGTGTCGGGTCAGCCGGCGGTGGAGGAAGTCGCAGTCTTCCGGGGCGAGCTGCTGATCCCGCCACGAGGAGACGAGCAGCCGCTCGGGCCGGAGGTGCCGTCGCGGCGTGGCCGGCACGATCCGCTCGGGAGCGATCCCAAGCAGCCGCAACGACTCCCGCTGAAAGGCCGCGTTGACCGCGACGTACCAGCTGGCATCCCTGGCCACCCCGGCTTCCTCGTAGAGCCGCAGTCGGGCAAGGCCGCTGGCGAACCAGTGGTAGTAGTTCTTGCCGGCGAACGAGGTCAGCACGGCAAGGCTGCCTGCCAGCGGTCTCGGGCGGGGCAGGTGGGAGAGCCGCAACGGATTGGTGGGGTGCGGACAGGAGACCGCGATCCCAGAGCCACCGGTCAGCACCCGGTTGTCGGCGGTGACGACAAGGCCGGTGCCATGAGCGACCCGGCCGCCGGCCAGGCTGACGACGAAGGTCTCGTGGCTGCGGCTGCTCGGCCCCCAGAGATGCTGCCGGTAGCGGGCCTGCCCGATGGGGTTGTCGATTTCTGCCGCCACGGCCTCGGCTGCCGCCAAGTCACCGGCCACCGAGCGGCCGCCGGGGAGCTGCCAGGCCACCTGCGATCGAAGCCTGAACCCTTCGTCAGGGCCGGCCGACGCGGCCCACTCATCGACCGTCACCGCGTCGTGCGGCGTTGCCACGCCGCCGCAACGGTTGACGAGGCTGTCGACCAGCCGGCGACCCTCCCGCTGCCAGTGTGAGACACCCATCGTGATTGCCTGCTGAAACCGATTGCCGATCACGACCGGCGGAACAGGCCGTGCCCGGCCCGTCTCCGCATCCAGGCGCATGATGTGTCGGGCATTGCTTGTTCACCAGGCGCCAGTCTTGGCAGGGCGGGCATAGGCCTGGCATCCCGCGGCCGCAGCGCTGATCCCCCTCCGAGAGGCAGCATCGGTCGGCGTCGCTCCCGCCGGCCGGTTTTTCAGGCCGCCGCTTCCCAGCCTCCTCACAGTGCCCAGGTTGTGAGCGCGGAGTGAGTGGGTTGGTGGTCAGCGATTTGGCGGGCTTGCGTGGGCCGGGAAAAGCCCAACGGCCCGCGGTCCCCCCGGCTCGCGCCGGGGGGCTTCTCTTGAAAAAGGTGACTGGCTCCGAGCGCGGCGAGGCTTCTCTGCCCCCATCCGAAAAAGGGGACAGGCACCTCGCTTCGCTCGGAGCCAGTCCCCGGCAGTTGCTCATCCGCTTGGGGCGCAGCCTTGGGGGCGTCGCCGGCTCTGGCAGGCTAGACTTGGGTATCCCCAGCCCCGGAACTTCCTCGATGTCTTCCGCCTCTGCGGCGACTGCCGCCAGCCTCGTCCGCCCCGCGATTGCGACCCTCGCCGGCTACGTGCCGGGCGAGCAGCCGCAGGCTGGCAAGTGGATCAAGCTCAACACCAACGAGAATCCCTACCCGCCTTCCCCGGCGGTGGCCCGGGCGATCGCTGCCGCGGCCGAGGGACGGTCGCTCGCAAAGTATCCCGACCCGCTGGCGACCGTCTTCCGGGTCCGGGCCGCCGAGGTCCTCGGCGTCGACCCTGATTGGATCATCTGCGGCAACGGCTCCGATGACCTGCTGACGATCCTCGTGCGGACGTTCGTCGGGGAAGGGGAGCGGCTGCGGATCGCCTACCCGTCCTACATCCTCTACCGCACGCTCGCCGGGATTCAGGGGGCCGACTGCGAAGAGGTGATGTACGAGCGGGATTGGTCGCTGCCCGAGGCGTTCGTATCGCCGCGGGACATGCTCCGGCTCGCCTTCCTCGCCAATCCAAACAGCCCCTCGGGGACGCTGATCGCTCCGGAGCAGGTCGCGGAGTTTGCCGACCGGCTCTCCTGTCCGCTGGTCGTCGACGAGGCCTACGGCGACTTCGCCGAGGCCGACTGCCTCGAGCTCGTCAGACGGTGCGAGCGGGTGATCGTGACCCGTTCGCTCTCCAAGTCGTACGCCCTGGCTGGCCTTCGCTTCGGCTTCGCCATCGCCCGCCCCGAGATCATCGCCGAGCTCCGCAAGGTCAAAGACTCCTACAACTGCGACGCCCTGGCGATCGCGGCGGCCACCGCGGCGATCGACGACCGGGCCTGGCTGGCCGACAACCAGCGGGCGATCCGGGCCACTCGCCGCCGGCTCACCGACGCGATGCGAGCCCTCGGCTTCGATGCGACCGAGAGCCAGGCCAACTTCGTCTGGTGCACCCACGCCGAGCGGCCGCTGCGGCCGATCTTCGAGGCCCTCAAGGCTCGCGGCATCCTGATCCGATTCATGGAGTACCCCGGCTGGGGCGACGGCCTCCGGATCACCGTCGGCACCGACGCGGAAATCGACGCCTTCCTGGCGGTCATGAAGACCCTCTGAGACCCACGCCATGCCCCGCACCGCCACTGTCAGCCGCACCACCAACGAGACCGACATCCGGCTCTCGCTCGATCTCGACGGCAGCGGCCGGGCTGAGATCGCCACCGGCGTCGGCTTCTTCGACCACATGCTCACGCTCCTGGCGGGCCACTCGCTCTTCGACCTCACGGTCACCTGCACCGGCGACACCCACGTCGACGGCCACCACTCCGTCGAGGACGTCGGCCGGGCGCTCGGCTTCGCCGTGGCCGAGGCTCTCGGCGACCGCCGGGGCATCGGCCGCTACGGCCACTGCATCCTGCCGATGGACGAGGCCCTCGTGACGGCCGCCGTCGATCTCGGCGGCCGCTCGGCCTGCGTGCTGGCGGCGGAGTTTCCGGTGCCGGTGATCGGCAGCTTCGACGCCCAGCTCGTCGAGGTCTTCTGGGAGAGCTTCGCCGCGACGGCCGGGGCGAACGTCCATGCCGTGCTCCATCACGGCCGCAACGGCCACCACATCGCCGAGGCGATCTTCAAAGGCCTGGCCCGCTCGCTCCGGATGGCGGTCGAGCCCGATCCCCGTCAGCCCGGGATCCCCAGCACCAAGGGCACGCTCACGCAGTCGTGAGGCGGGGCCGAGGGACCCCGCAAAGCCCCGCGAGGGGTGAGCCCGTGCCGTGGAGCCGGCGTTGCTGGCGAAGCGAAGGCAGGGATGCCGAGAGCGA
>JAQCJP010000242.1 GCA_027592945.1 Planctomycetota bacterium | reverse complement strand
TAGCAAAATCCCCCGGATTCGAGCATGTCACCGCCGGCCCCGTGGATCTTCGCCCGACGGGCAGCCTATGACAAAAATAAGGTACGCTCGTCGGCTCTCGTCCTCGAATCCCAGGAGCCCCTCATGCCACTGCTCGTTGTCGGAAGCGTCGCCCTCGATTGCGTCGAGACCCCCACCGCCAGCCGTGACGACGTGCTCGGCGGCTCGGCGGTCTTCTTCTCCTACGCGGCGAGCTTCTTCTCGCCGGTCAAGATGATCGGCACCGTCGGGGAGGACTGGCCGTCGGAGCACACGCGGTTTCTCGAAGAGCGGGGCATCGACACGACGGGCATCGAGGTGATCGAAGGGGGCAAGACGTTTCGCTGGCGGGGCCGCTACCTGCCCAACATGAACGACCGTGAGACGCTCGAGGTGCATCTCAACGTGTTCGGAGAGTTCAAGCCGAAGCTCAACGGCGGTCATCGCGACAGCAAGTTCGTGTTTCTCGGCAACGCCTCGCCCGTGACGCAGCTCTCGGTGCTCGATCAGGTGCCTGATGCGAGCCTGACGGTCGCCGACACGATGGATCTCTGGATCAACATCCAGCGGGATGAGCTTGAGGCCTTGCTGCGGCGGGTCGACGGGCTGGTGCTCAACGACGCCGAGGCCAAGCTGCTGGCGGAGGATGAGAACCTGGTGCGGGCGGGCCATGCCGTCCGCGAGATGGGCCCGAAGTTCGTCGTGATCAAGAAGGGCGAGCACGGGGCGATGTTTTTCAGCGAGCACGAGATGTACGTGCTGCCGGCGTTCCCAACGCCCCAGGTGCTCGATCCGACCGGTGCCGGTGACAGCTTCGCCGGCGGCATGATGGGGCACCTGGCCGCCCTGGGCCGGTTCGACCCTCAGGCCCTCAAGGAATCGCTGGCCTACGGCGTGATCACGGCGAGCTACACCGTCGAGGATTTCAGCCTCGACCGACTGGCCGGAATTGAGCGGGCCGACCTCGATCGCCGGGTGGCCGACTACAAGCAAATGCTGTCGTTTTAGGGGGTGTACGGAAATTCAGAAAAAGCTGTTGCCAGCAGCGGGCTGATCCGATAGTATACTCGCGTTCAGTGTTCGGTTTGCTGGCAAATCGCTCGATTCATGGTGGCGACGCAACCACCCCGACGACGTGCCGGGACCGCTGGGAGGCAGTCGCGATGGCGATGATCACGGCAGGAGTGAACGGTCGGATGGCAAAAGACAAGAAGAAGGCCGAGGGCCGCGGGAAGCGGGCCGCGGGCAAGGCGGGGCTCGAGTTTCTCGAGCAGAACTCGGAACTGCGGCATACGCTGGCCCAGATCGAGAAGCAGTTCGGTGAAGGCTCGATCATGCCGCTCGGGGCGAGCCAGCAGAAGCCGATCGAGGGGATCTCGTCGGGCAGCCTGTCGGTCGATTTGGCGCTCGGGGGGAAGGGTTTCCCGCGGGGCCGGATCATCGAGATCTACGGGCCGGAGTCGAGCGGCAAGACGACGATCGCCCTGCATTCGGTCGCTGCGGCCCAGCGGGACGGCGGCATCGCGGCGTTTGTCGATGCCGAGCACGCGCTCGACCCGAGCTGGGCGAAGAAGCTCGGTATTTCGCTCGAGCAGCTGCTCGTCAGCCAGCCCACCAGCGGTGAGGAGGCCCTCCAGATCGTCGAGATGCTGGTGAAGAGCAACGCCGTCGACATCATCGTCGTCGACTCGGTCGCGGCACTGGTGCCGCAGAAGGAGCTCGACGGCGAGATGGGCGACTCCGTCGTCGGCGTGCAGGCCCGGCTGATGAGCCAGGCGATGCGGAAGCTGACCGGGGCGATCGCCAAGAGCAAGACGACCGTGATCTTCATCAACCAGCTGCGGGAGAAGATCGGCGTGATGTTCGGCAGCCCCGAGACGACACCGGGCGGCAAGGCGCTGAAGTTCTACGCCTCCTGCCGGGTCGATGTCCGGCGAATCGGCACTCTCAAGGACGGCGAAGACGTGGTCGGACAGCGGGTGAAGGTGAAGGTGGTCAAGAACAAAGTTGCCCCGCCGTTTCGAATCGCGGAGTTTGACATGATGCATGCCGACGGCATCAGCGCTGAAGGCGACATCCTCGATCTCGCCCTGGCGGCGAAGCTCGTCGAGAAGACCGGCACCTGGCTGCGGTATGGCGAGACCCAGCTCGGCCAGGGCCGCGAGCGGGCCCGCCAGTTTCTCAAGGACAACCCTGAGGTGGCGGGCGAGTTGCGGGACAAGATTCTTGCCTCCCGTGAGGAGGTGATCGTGGTCGATGAATCGATCGCCGCAGAGGCTGGGGAGGACGAGGAAGAGGAGGTATAGCCTCCGGTCCTCCTGGTCGAGGCTGCCGGGGGAGGTGGCTGCGGCTGCCGCCCCGGGTGTTGTGGGCGGGCATGCTGTGCCCCAGGCCCGACCGCCGCCTGGCGGCGGGTCTCGGGGCACACCATCGGGTATAGTGCCGGGCTTTCCCATGACTGCCCTGCGCCAACCGGTTGCCCTGAGGAGCCCCTGCCCGCGATGAAGGCCGATGAACTCCGTGAAGCGTTTCTCTCCTTCTTCGAGACAAAGGGCTGCGTCCGCCGGCCCAGCGACGTGCTCGTGCCACGCTGGGATCCGTCCGTGCTCTTCACGCCGGCGGGGATGAACCAGTTCAAGGATCACTTCCTGGGGAAGTGCAAGCTCGAGTTCACCCGGGCGACGACCTGCCAGAAGTGCCTCCGCACCGGCGACATCGACAACGTCGGCCGGACGCCCCGCCACCACACCTTCTTCGAGATGCTGGGCAACTTTTCGTTTGGCGACTACTTCAAGCGGGAGGCGATCCACTGGGCCTGGGAGTTTCTCACCGCCCGCAACTGGCTGGCGATCCCGCCGGAGAAGCTGGCGGTCACGGTCTACCAGGACGACGACGAGGCCTACCGAATCTGGTCCGACGAGATCGGCCTGCCCGCTGCGAAGATCACGCGGATGGGCGAAGATGACAACTTCTGGCCCGCCTCGGCTCCCTCGCAGGGGCCCGACGGGGTCTGCGGCCCGTGCAGCGAGATCTTCTACACGATGCCCGACGGCAGCGAGGTCGAGATTTGGAACCTGGTCTTCACGCAGTTCAACCGCAGCGGCTCGCCGCCCGACAACCTCTCCCCGCTGCCCAGCCGCAACATCGACACCGGGATGGGGCTGGAGCGCACCTGCGCGATGCTCCAGGGCGTCGACAGCAACTTCCACATCGACATCCTCCGGCCGCTGGTCGAGGCGGTCGCCGATGTCTGCGGCCGGACATACGACCCGGCCAGCGACGACGGCCGACGGATGCGACGGATTGCCGACCACGTGCGGGCCTGCACCTTCGCCATCCACGAGAACGTGCTGCCGGGTAACAACGAGGAGAAGTATGTCGTCAAGCGGCTCCTTCGGCGGGCCGTGCTCGATGGCCGGCAGATGGGGATGCGGGAGCCCTTCCTCCACCGGCTGCCGCCGGTTGTTGCCGAGCTGATGCGGAGCCCCTATCCGGAGCTCGCCACCACCACCGAGCATGTTGGAACGGTGATCGAGCGGGAGGAGGAATCGTTCCTGGCGACGATCGACGGCGGCCTCGACCGGATCGAGAAGCTCTTCGCCGCGATTGGCAAGGCCGGGGGAAGCCGCGTCGCCGGCGAGGAGGCCGCCGAACTCTACACCACCTACGGCTTCCCGCCGGAGCTGCTCGAGACGATCGCCGCCGAGCGGAACTGCGATTTCGACTGGGATGGATTCCGGGCGGCGATGGACGCCCATGGCCAGCGATCGGGGGCCGGGCGGAGCGTCGAGGTGTTTGCCAGCGGGCCGCTCGACGCCCTCAAGAAGACACTGCACGGCTCGGACTTCATCGGCTACGACGCGACCGAGGCAGAGGGGAAGGTGGTCGGCATCATCGCCCAGGATGCCCTCTGCGATTCGCTCACGGAGGTGGGGCATGCCACGCCGGTGACGGTTGTGCTCGACCGGACGCCCTTCTACGGCGAGTCGGGCGGCCAGGTGGGTGACACCGGGTCGCTCGAATGGCCCGGCGGCCGGTTTGACGTGATCGACACGCAGCGGGAGGGGGGGTTCGTGCTCCATGTCGGCCACCTCCGCGAGGGCACGCTCGATCTTGGCGGGACAGTGACCGCCCGCGTCGATGCGGGCCGGCGGGCCGGCCTGCGGAGGGCCCATTCGGCGACTCACCTCCTCCACGCGGCTCTCCAGCACTACCTGGGCAGTCATGCCGTCCAGCAGGGCTCGAAGGTCGATGCCGACCTGCTGCGGTTCGACTTCTCGCATGCCGCGTCGATCGACGCCGGGACGCTCGGCCAGATCGAGGCCATGGTCAACGAGCGTGTCTTGGAGGCTCTGCCCGTCTCCGCCCGGCTGCTCCCGCTTGCCGAGGCTCGCCACGAGGGGGCGATGATGCTCTTCGGCGAGAAGTATCCCGACGTCGTCCGGATGGTGACGATGGACGGGGTCAGCCGGGAGCTCTGCGGCGGCACCCATGTCGCCTCGACGGGGCAGATCGGCCTGGTGCGGATCGTGGGGGAGGAGAGCGTCTCGGCCGGCACCCGCCGGATCACCGCCGTCACCGGCCGGCGGGCCCTGGAGCGATTCCGCCAGGCGGAAGACTCGCTGGCCGCTGCTGCCGGCACGCTCAAGGTGCCGGTCGGAGACGTGCCGCAGCGGCTGGCGGCGGTGCTCAAGGAGCTCAAGGATCTCAAGAAGGCAAAGCCTTCCGCCGCGGCTGCAGTCTCACCGAATGAGCTGCTGGCCGCCGCTGCCGATCTGGGGGGCACCCGCGTCGTGGTGGCCGACATCGGCACTGGCGACGCTGCCGCGATGCGTCAGGCGATCGATCTTCTGCGGCGGAAGGCCAGCCCGATCGCCGTGCTGCTGGCGGGTGCTGAGGGAGGCAAGGTGACGCTGGTGGCCGGCATCTCGAAGGACCTCGAGGCCCGCGGCGTCTCGGCCGGCAGCTGGATTCGCGACGTGGCGACGGTCGTGGGGGGCAAGGGGGGCGGGCGGCCCGACATGGCCCAGGCGGGCGGCAAACTCGTTGAGAAGATCCCCGAAGCGCTTGCGGAAGCCCGCCGGCGAATCGAGCAGCTCCTGGCGGACTGAGGGCTCGGGTGGCGGGGGCGTCTCGCTCCCGCCGGCTCGCGCCGGGGGGGTTTTTTGCGTCCGCGGCC
>JAQCJP010000241.1 GCA_027592945.1 Planctomycetota bacterium | reverse complement strand
AGCCCCCCGGCGCGCGCCGGGGGGACGGCGGGTCGTTGGGCCAGCCCGCATTGCCCAGGTTGCAAACCTGGGCCCACGTTTTATGAACCAGCGGGGCCTCCCCAACGACTTCCCACCTTCCGCCGGCCGTCGGGCGGTCCTATGGACGGCTTCCCCCCTGGGGTAGACTCATGCCCAAGGGGCCACGCAGCCGGTTGGACGCGTCGGCCCACACCGCCCAGGAGCACGCGGCATGAGCGTCCAGATGGAACTCTCGCGGATCATCATCAGCGAGGTCAACGATCAACAGGTCGTCTATCTCTCGGAGGTCGACGGCGACCGGACGTTTCCGATCATCATCGGCCTGTTCGAGGCCACCAGCATCGATCGGCGGGTCAAGCATCATCAGGCGCCCCGTCCGCTCACCCACGACCTCCTCGTGGCAGCCGTCGAGATGCTCGGCGGAGAGTTTCAAGATGTCGTGATCTCGGAACTCAAGGAACACACCTACTACGCCGTGATCCGCGTCCTCAAGGATGGCGAGATCATCGAGATCGACGCCCGTCCTTCCGACGCGATCGCCGTGGCCGTCACCTGCGAGCCGAACCTGCCGATCTACGTCTCGGAAGACGTCCTCGAGAACGTGCTTGGCTAGCTGCTCTTCGCGGCAGGCAGCCCGAAGGCCTTGCGGAGCACTCGCAGCGACTTCTTGCCATGCTTGGCCGCCACGATCACGTTGAGGCGGGTCTCGCTGGTGTTGACCAGGTCGATGTTGATCCCGGCGTCGGTGAGCGGCTTGAAGAGCCGGTCGGCCACGCCGGCATGGCTGCGGATGCCGACACCCGTGATCGAGAGTTTGGCCACGTGCGGCACGTCGGCCACGGTTGCCCCGTGGGCGGCGGCGGCGGTTCGGGCTGCCTCGGCGGCCCGCTCGGCGTCGCCGGCGGGCACCGTGAAGGAAATCTCCGCCCGGCCGTTTCGCGGATGGCTCTGCACGATCATGTCGACAAACAGCCCGGCCGCCGCCGCAGCAGCAAAAATCTCGGCGGCCGCCCCCGGCGTGTCGGGCAGGCCGACGATCGTCACCAATGCCTGGGAGGAATCGAGCACGCAATCTTCGATCGCGAGGTCTTCCATCCCCTTGAGCCGCCGCACGACCTCGAGCGGGCTGGGCTTGGGCCCCTCCTCGAGTGAGCCTTCGGCCACCTCGGCAGGCGATGGCGTCTCGAGGCCAAAGGCGGCATGGACTGCGGCGACTGCCGCGTTGGCGTCGGCTCGATCGACGAGCGCCGAGATCTTGATCTCGCTGGTGGTAATCATCCGGACGTTGATGCCGGCGGCGGCGACCGCCTGAAACATCCGCCCCGCCACCCCTTCCTCGCGGGCCATGCCGACGCCGACCGCCGACACCTTGGCGACGTCGTCATCGCAGGAAATGCCCCCTGCTCCCAGCTCTGCGGCGACCCGGCGGCTCACCGCGGCAGCCTCCTGGAAATCATCGCTGGCGACCGTGAAGGAGATGTCGGTCTGCCCCCCCTGCCCCGCGTTTTGGACAATCATGTCGACGGTGATTCCCGCCGCGGCTAGCGCCGAGAAGACCGCGTGGCTCGTGCCCGGCTCGTCGGGCACGTCCTCGAGGGTGATCCGGGCCTCGTCACGGGCCAGAGCGATTCCGCTGGCCGGCCGTGGCTTGGCCCGATCGGCGGGCAGGATCATCGTGCTGGGGCCGTCCTTGAAACTCGACCGGACCATCACCGGCACCCCGAACTTCTTCGCAAACTCGATCGAACGGGCATGCATCACGCCGGCTCCGAGGCTGGCGAGTTCGAGCATCTCCTCATACGCGATCGAAGAGAGCCGACGGGCGGCCGGCAGGATCCGGGGATCGGTCGTGTAGATCCCCTCCACATCGGTGTAGATCTCGCAGCGGTCAGCTCCCAGCACCGCCGCCAGGGCGACCGCCGTGGTGTCGGAGCCGCCCCGGCCAAGCGTCGTGATGTTGCCGTGCTGGTCGGTGCCCTGAAAGCCGGCAGCGATCACGATCGCGCCTCCCTCGAGGATCTTCGCGACCTTCGTCGTCGAGATCGACTTGATCCGGGCCTTGCCGTGCCGGCTGTCGGTGCGGATCCCGATCTGGGAGCCGGTCAGGCTGACCGCCTCGCGGCCCAGCGCGTGGATCGCCATCGCGAACAGGGCCACGCTCACCTGTTCGCCGGTCGAGAGGAGCATGTCCATCTCTCGGGCACTGGGCTGGGCGGTGATCTGGCCGGCCAGATCGACCAGCAGATCGGTCTGGTGGCCCATCGCGCTGACCACCACCACCACGCGGTCGCCAGCGTCGTGGCGGGCCACCGCCTTGGCGGCCGCCGCCTTGATCTTGGCTGCGTCGGCCACGCTCGTCCCGCCAAACTTCTGCACTACCAGCGCCATACAGTGTCGTCCTTCTCGAGCGTCACGCCGCCTGCCCGGCCTCGGGCGGCGATCACCGTTTCAGAAACTCACCCATCAGCGTCCAGCCCGGCAGCACCGAGTCGCCGGCGGCTGCCGCCGAGCCCTCATGGTAGGCGGCTTGGCCGTTGGGCCCCACGCCCGTGCCCGCGATCACGAAAGGCACCCCGCCCCGCGAGTGCGTCTTGGTGGCGATGAAGGTCGGGTGATCGGGGCAGACGAGGATCCGATGCTCGCCACTCGCCGCCAAATACTCCGCCAGCGGGGCCACGATCTTCGCGTCGATCTCCTCGATCGCCCTAACCTTGGCCGCGGCATCACCCTCGTGGCTGGCCTCGTCGGGGGCCTCGATGTGGACGCAGACGAGGTCGTTGCTGGCCAGTTCTTCGATTGCCGCCCGGCCCTTGGCCGCGTAGTCGGTGTCGAGATAGCCGGTCGCACCGACCACCTCCCGCCGCTTCCAGCCGGCGAGCGCCGCCAGCCCCCGCAGGAGATCGACCGCGGTGATCATCGTCCCGGAGCAGCCATACTTTTCGGTGAACGGCTCGAAGGCCGGCGCCCGACCGGCACCCCAGAGCCAGACGTGCGTCGCCGGCCGCTTGCCGTCGGCAAGGCGGCGGCGATTGACCGGGTGGTCGGCGAGCCAGCCGCCGCTCTTGGCCATGATCTCGGTCAGCAGCCGGCTGCCGGTGCCCCGCGGGAAGCTGTCGACCACCGGCTTGTCCATCAAGTCGTGGGGCGGGGTCGTGCGGAGATCTGCGCCGAGCGGGAGGCCGGCGGCGGCGTCCTCGGCGGCCTGGGCGGCGCAGGTGCCCCCGCCCCTGTAGATCAGCAGATTGCGGTAGCTCACGCCGGGGGTGAAGGTCCAGGCCGCGGCCAGTTCAGGGAAGTCGGCGACGAGCCCCCGCTGGCAGGCCTCCACGAGCTCGGATGCCTCGGCGGTGGAGATGTGGCCGGCCGTGAAGTCTTCCATGACGCGGCCGGAACCCTGCGGCCGGATCGTCACCAGGTTGCACCGCACCGCGATGTCGCGGGGCCCGAGGAGAATCTCCTGGGCGGCGGCCTCCAGCGGCGCCCGGCCGGTGAAATAGGCGAGCGGGTCATAGCCCATCAGGCTCATGCAGGCCACCTCGGAGCCGGGCGGGAGCGAGTCGGGCACATGGTTGGTCAGGCCGACCCGACCGCGGGCAGCCAGCGCGTCGAGGGCGGGCGTGCGGGCGGCCTCCAGCGGCGTCTTGCCGCTCAGACTGGCCTGCGGCTCGTCGGCGGCGCCATCGGGAATGATCAGCAGGTACTTCACGGCGGCTCCTCAGCCCTCCAGGTGTTCGGCGGCTGGCTGCCAGTCGTCGAGCACCGGCAGGCAGGCGCTCGTGCCCTGCACCGCGTCGCAGACGGCGATCTCCGTCAAGGCTCCCGCCACGGCGGCGGGTGAGGCGTGATGGGTCATGATCACCATCGGCACCGGCCCGGGCATGCCGGTCTCGTGCTGGATCAGCGACGCAATCGAAATCCCGTGGCGTCCGAGGGTGCCCGAAATCTCGGCCATCACGCCCGGCCGATCGAGGACGGGAATCCGGAGGAAGTGTCGCTCAGGCATCTCGACACCGGCGATTCTGGCCGCGGGGCTGTCCGGATCGAGCAGTCCCGTGGTCCGGAAGGTGATTGCGGCCCGGCCGACGACCGTGTCGATGATGTCAGCGACGACGGCCGAGGCCGTCGGCATCTGCCCGGCCCCGAGCCCGTGGAAGAACATCCGCCCCACCGCATCCCCGACAATGCTGACGGCGTTGTAGGCCTCCCGTGTTTCGGCCAAGGGCGTGCCCGCCTTGACGAGCGTCGGCGAGACCCGCATCGCCAGCCGGCCGTTCACCCGGGCGGCCACGGCCACGAGCCGAATCCGATAGCCAAACTCGGCCGCAAAGGCCATCAGTTCCTGGTCGATCGCCTCGATGCCCGTCTGGGGAATGTCCCGCCAGGGCACCCAGACGCCGAAGGCGAGGTGGGCGAGGATCGCCAGCTTCTGCGTGGCGTCGGTGCCGTCGACATCCATCGCCGGGTCGGCCTCGGCAAAGCCTTTCTGCTGGGCGAGTTTCAAGACCGCGGCGTAGTCGGCACCCTCCTCCTCCATCGTCGAGAGGATGAAGTTGCTCGTGCCGTTTAAGATGCCGCGGATGCTCTCGATCCGGTTGGCCGCCAGGCACTCGCCGATCGCCGCCACGATCGGGATGCCGCCGGCAACGGCTGCCTCGAAGGCGATCGAGCGGCCTTTCGCCCGAGCCAGCGCGAAGAGTTCCGGGCCGTGCTCGGCCAGAAGAGCCTTGTTGGCGGTGACGACGTCCTTGCCGCTCTCCAGCAGCGCCACAGCCATCGAGCGGGCCGGCTCGAGCCCGCCGACCAGCAGGACGCCGACAGAGATAGAGTCATCACCGGCAATGTCGGTGATCTCGCCGGAAATGCGGTCGCTTGCCAACGGCACATGCCGCGGCTTCGTCAGGTCTTTGACAACCGCCCGCTCCACCAGGATCCGCCGGCCGGCATGCCGGGCAATTTGGTCGGCCGATTCGGCCAGCAGCCGCACCACGCCCGAGCCGACGGTCCCGAGGCCGATGACACCGACGCGAACTGGTTCACTCATGGGGCAGGCTGCGAAAAAACGGCTTCAAAGGGAATCTGCGATCCTACCGAGCCGCCTGCCCCCCCGCGACCCACCCCTCGCGAACCCGTATTCCGCGTGTCCTCGGGTTGGAAAAGGGTACAGGCACCTCGCTTCGCTCGGAG
>JAQCJP010000014.1 GCA_027592945.1 Planctomycetota bacterium | reverse complement strand
GGGCCCACCCCGAGCCCGCGCGAGGTGAACCCGCCCCAACGCCCCGCCGCCCCGCCCGGCTCGCGCCGGGGGGCTTTTATGGCGGTGGGCGGCGGTAGACTCACGAGGATCCCCTCTGGAGCATTTTTTGATGACTGCGTCTCGTGCCAGTGCCATCGCTGCGATCAACGCCTACCGGCCGGCCGGACCGGCCTGGAACTTCCGCGAAACGCCGACCAGCGACATCTTCGGGGCGAACGTCTTCAGCGATGCCGTGATGCGGGCCCGCCTGCCCAAGAGCATCTACAAGACCCTCCAGGCGACGATCAAGCAAGGCCGGCCGATCGATCCATCGATCGCCGACGCGGTCGCCCTGGCGATGAAGGACTGGGCGATCGAGAAGGGGGCGACCCACTACGCCCATGTCTTCTACCCGCTCACCGGCCTGACCGCCGAGAAGCACGACAGCTTCCTGACGCCGACCGGCGAAGGAACGGCGGTCGCCGAGTTCTCCGGCAAGGAACTGATCCAGGGGGAGCCCGACGCCTCGAGCTTTCCCTCCGGCGGGCTGCGGGCGACCTTCGAGGCCCGTGGCTACACCGCCTGGGATCCGACGAGCCCCGCCTACATTCTCGACAACCCCAACGGCACGACGCTCTGCATCCCGACGGCCTTCTGCTCCTGGACGGGCGAGGCGCTCGACAAGAAGACGCCGCTCTTGCGGAGCATGCAGGCGGTCGACCGCCAGGCCCGGCGGCTGCTGGCCCTCTTCGGCCGCAAGGACGTCGGCCCGGTGACGGCCTCGGCCGGGCCGGAGCAGGAATACTTCCTGATCGACCGCAACTTCTACTTCAATCGCTCCGACCTGGTGATGACCGGCCGGACGCTGTTCGGGGCCAAGCCGCCCAAGGGGCAGGAGTTCGAGGATCAGTATTTCGGGGCGATCCCCGAGCGGGTGCTGGCCTTCATGCTCGAGGTCGAGCGGGAACTCTACAAGCTGGGCGTGCCGGTCAAGACTCGGCACAACGAGGTTGCCCCCAGCCAGTACGAGATCGCCCCGGTCTACGAGAATGCCAACATCGCCACCGACCACCAGCAGGCGATCATGCAGACGCTCACCCGCGTCGCCCAGAAGTATGGAATGGCCTGCCTGCTCCATGAGAAGCCCTTCGCCGGGATCAACGGCTCGGGCAAGCACGTCAACTGGTCGCTCGGCTGCCGGCTGGGCAACCTGCTCGAGCCGGGGGAGACGCCCCATGAGAACATGCAGTTTCTCGTGTTCTGCGCGGCGGTCATCCGGGCGGTGCATCTCTATGCCGATGTCCTTCGGGCGGTGGTCGCCTCCAGCGGCAACGACCATCGGCTGGGGGCCAACGAGGCGCCGCCGGCGATCATCTCGATCTTCCTCGGCGAGCAGCTGACCGACATCTTCGAGCAGATCGAGAAGGGCACGCTCACCGGCAGCAAGGCGAGCGGCACGCTCTCGGTGGGTGTCGACACGCTGCCGCCGATTCCCAAGCATGCCGGCGACCGCAACCGGACGAGCCCCTTCGCCTTCACCGGCAACAAGTTCGAGTTTCGGGCGGTCGGCTCGAGCCAGTCGATCGCCGGCCCGCTGGTCGCCCTCAACACGATCGTGGCCGAGAGCCTCGACTGGGTGGCCGGCGAACTGGAGTCAGCCACCGGAGGCGATCCCGAGCGGCTGCCGGGGGCGGTGGCGGGCCTGCTCCAGAAGATGATCGCCGACCACAAGGCGGTCGTCTTCAACGGCAACGGCTACTCGGAGGAGTGGCAGGCCGAGGCGAAGCGGCGGGGCCTGCCGAATCTGCGGTCGACTCCCGAGGCCCTCGACGCCCTTGTTTCGCCGAAGAGCCTCGCCCTGTTTTCGAAATATGGCGTGCTCTCGGAGCGGGAAATGCGGAGCCGCCACGAGATCTACCTCGAGCGGTACGGCAAGGATCTGCATACCGAGGCCCAGGCGATGCTGACGATCGCCCGGACGATGATCCTGCCGGCGGCCTACCGCTATCAGGGCGAACTGGTCGGGATCGCGGCTGGTCTCCAGGGGCTCGGCAAGTCCCCGCACCTCGGCACCCTCGAGCGGCTGATGACGCTCGTCGGCGAACTGGAATCCCGAATCGAGGGGCTGGCCGCGGCGGCCGACCAGACGACCGCCGACCTCCGGGCCGAGGTCCAGCACCTTCACGACGCGGTGATCCCGGCGATGGCAAAGGTCCGGGAAACGGCCGATCAGATCGAGATGATCCTGCCCGACGACCTCTGGCCGCTGCCGACCTACCGCGAGATGCTCTTCATCCGCTGAGCAGGCTCGCCCACCTCCTCGCCACCGCTCACCCACTCAAGCGATCCCCGTGAACCCGTCTACGCCCGCCGCCGACAGCCTGGCCACCCAGATCATCACCGAGGCCAGCCGGCTGGAGCTCCCCCTACCCGCCGGAGCCGCCGAGCGGCTGGCCGCCTACGCCGAGCGACTCTGGGACTGGAACACGCGGCTCAACCTCACGCGGCACACCGACGTGGAGCGGTTCGTCTCCCGCGACGTCGGCGACTCACTGGCGATCGCCGCGCATCTTGCCCGTGGCGAGCGGCTGCTCGACGTCGGGACTGGCGGCGGCGTGCCCGGGGTGATCCTGGCGGTCCTCCGGCCCGATTTGCGGGTCGAACTCTGCGACAGCGTGGCCAAGAAGGCCCGGGCCGTGGCGGAGATCGTCGCCGAGGCGGGCCTCGCCCTGCCGGTTCACGCGACGGCGGCCCAGACGCTCGTCGCCAGCCGGCCCGCAGGCAGCGACCGGTTCGACACGCTGGTGGTCCGGGCGGTCGCCCCGCTGGCCAAACTGCTCCGCTGGTTCGAGCCGCTGGCCGCGGCCTACGGTCGCGTGCTTGCGATCAAGGGGCCGCGCTGGGAGGAGGAACTGGCTGCCGCCCGCGAGCAGCGGCTGGGACGGAAGGTCTCGATCCGGCAGATCGCCGCCTGGCCCCTGCGGGGCACCGACAACCAGAGCGTCCTGCTCGAGATCCGAGCAGCCGGCTGATCGGTCACCCGGCGGGCGTCGCCGGCTGCCTCAGAGATTCATCCCGAGAAACCCGCCAGCCTCGTCGCTGGCGGCCTGCTCCCGGGCGATCCGCTCGCGGGCCTTGGCGAGGTCTCCGGCGGCGATGTAGCGGTCGAACTCCGCCTCGACGGCGTGCTTGACCGAGATCGTGAGCCACTCGACGGCCGGCTGGGTGAGCCAGTCGCAGGTCTCGACGTCGAGTTCGATCGTCAGATCACTGCCGGTCGTCTTGAGGTCACTCGAATCGGTGAACACGGTTCCCTCGAATCGGAACCGCACCCAGCCGCTGTCGGAATCGTTGGTAAAACGAAACGTGCAACTCCCGTCGGTGAGATAATAGGCGTTGCGGGTGCCGTGGGCGGCCACGGCCCGCTGCATCCGCTCGAGGCGGGCACGGTAGCGAGGCGAAGCATCCAGCGGGATGTCGAGCCGGGGCACGCTCCGCAGGGGCGTGCAGTCGAAGGTGATCGCGATTGGAGGCACAGCTGTTTCATTCATGGTCACGGCAGTCTATCCCCTGATCCTGCGTGTGCTCCACTGCCCGGCGGAGGCTGCCACCCACCGGCGACGGGCCGCCCGCCGCGGGGATGGCCTACTGATGCTGCTGGTCGGGCTGGCTGCCTGCCTGGCCGGAGGTTGTCGATCCCAAGACGCCGCCGCGACTGCGGAGGTGACCGCCACCAGGCGGATCATGGGGGCTCCCTGGACGATCGTGGTCCACGCCGCCGACGCCGACGCCGGTGAGGCGGCGATCGCGGCGGCCTTTGCCGAGATCGAGCGGCTGGAGCAGGTTCTCTCGGACTACGTTCCAGAGAGCGAGCTCTCCCGACTCTCGGCCGCGGCCCCGACCGCCGAGCCGGTGCAGGTGAGCGACGACCTCTGGCGGGTGCTGGTCAGGGCCGAGTCGCTGCGGGAGGCCAGCGGCGGGGCCTTCGACATCGCCGTCGGGCCGCTGACAAGCCTCTGGCGGCAGTCCCGCCGCAGCGGCCGACTCCCCCGTGACGACAAGCTCGCTGCCGCCCGGGCGGCGGTCGGGGCGGGCACGATCGAACTTGTTCCCGGCGAGCAGGCCGTGCGACTTCCCAAAGCCGGCACCCGACTCGATCCCGGTGGCATCGGAATGGGCTACGCCGCCGACCGGGCGCTGGAGATCCTCGCCGCCCTGGGTATCGACGCGGCCATGATCGACGCCTCGGGCGACATCCTCGTTTCGGGGCCGCCCCCGGGCCGTGACGGCTGGCGGGTCGCGATCGCGCCGCTCCGGCCTGGAGGTGAAGGGGAGGTGGTTGTGCTCACCGATGCCGCCGTGACCACCTCGGGCGACGCCTATCAGGCGGTCGAAATCGACGGGACTCGCTACAGCCACATCGTCGACCCACGGACCGGCATCGGCGTGGCCGGCCCGGCGGCGGTGACGGTCATCGCCCCCGACGCCACCACGGCCGACTCGCTGGCAACCGCCGCCAGCGTCCTGGGCCCGGAGGCGGGTGGGGCTCTGGTCGAGGCGTTTCCTGCCTGCAGTGCCCGCTTCCTCTGGCAGGACAACGGTGAGACCCGCGTGGAAACCACCAGCCGCTGGCCCGCCGCCCCCGGCGGGAACGTGCTTCGATAACGGCCTGGCGGCTTCGTCGATCGCGAGCGGCCGGCGGTGCTCGTCGGTGGTTCGTTATTTCCGGGGCGGCACGCCCGCTTGGCCGAAGGGCTCGACTGGTTCCGGATTGGGAGAGGGCATGGCGGCGGCGACCTGCATCCGCCAGGCCACGAGCCGGCGATGGAGTTCCTTGGCCCGTTCAGGCCGCGCGGCCGCCAGATCGTGTCGTTCGCCGGGGTCGCTTTGGAGGTCGAAGAGTTCGAGCCGGCCATCCTCGAAATGCTCGACGAGTTTCTCCGTACCCGGCCGCGGGCCGTCGCCGGCGACGAGCGCCGCCGCCGGACGGCTCCCCTGATTCGCATAGTGCGGATAGTGCCAGACGAGGTCGCGGACCGGTAATGTTCCCCCGCCGTCGAGCACCGGTCGCAGGCTCGCGCCGTCCAGGACGTGGTCGGCAGGCAACTGGCAGCCGGCGGCATCCAGGAGCGTGGCGGCGATGTCGAGCGTGGTCACCGGCAGATCGGTGGTCGAGCCGGCAGACACCACCCCGGGCCAGCGAACCAAAAGCGGCACCCGAATGCCTCCCTCATAGACAAAGCCCTTGCCTGCCCGGAACGGCAGATTCGAGGTCGGGCCGCCTTCGGCCGTCGCCAGGCCGCCGTTGTCGCTGGTGAAGACGACCAGCGTGTCATTCGCCTGGCCAGCCCGCTCGACCGCCGCGAGCACGGCGGCCACCGTCTCATCCATCTCCCGGATCATGCCAGCGTAGACCGGGTGATCCTGGACGCCCTTGGTGAAGGGATCGCCCGGCGGGGGCGGCGGGATGTCAAACCGCGGCCCCACGCCTACGGCCCGGCGGCCCTCCTGGGCGGCCAATTCGGGCCGCGTGATCAGCGGCACGTGAACCGAGTGCATCGGCACGTAGCAGAACCAGGGCCGGCCGGCGGCGGCGGCCTCGACGATGAACGTCTCCGCCTGTCGGGCGATCGCCCGGGCGTGCAGCGGGTCGTCGAGCGGCCCTGAGCCCGGCCTGACCTGCGTCGAGCCGGTCACGTCGAAGCCGTGCTTGGGAATGTCCTGTGGCGGCCCCAGGTGCCACTTGCCGAAGATGCCGGTGGTGTAACCGGCCGCCTGGAGCAGTTCCGGCACCGTGACCTCGGTCTCAGGCAGGGCCTTGAGAAACTCGGCACCCAAAAGCCGGCCCCGGCGATTGCCGGGGATGAAGTTCGTGATCCGCACGCGGGCCGGATGGCGACCGGTAACAAACGCCGCCCGGGTCGGCGAGCAGACCGGGCAGGCGGCATAGCCGCGGGTGAATGACATGCCGGCGGCGGCGAGCGCGTCGATCGCGGGCGTGCGATAGAAACTGCTGCCGGTGCAGCCGAGGTCGCGGCCCCCAAGATCGTCGGCCAGAAACACGAGCAGGTTGGGCCGATCGGTCCGGGGCAAGCCCGCTGCGGCTTTCCCGGGCTCCGCATCCTTTCCCGATGTGGTGGCGGGCGGCTTCTTGAGTGGCACCTTTTTGAGGCTCGCCCGCAGGTCGCTGACGAGGGCCGGATGATCGGCGGCCAGGTTTTTGGTTTCCCCCGGGTCGGCCGCCACGTCGAAGAGCTCGATCTCGCCCCGCTCGTAGCGGGCCTGATCCTCCGCGGCGACGGAGCGGCCCTCCCATGTCGGAAACGGCCGGCCTGCGATGGCCGTGACCGGCTCGATGAGTTTCCAGAGGTGGTCGCCGTCCTGGCGAACGGTCCACCGCCACATCAGGCTCGCGGCCGGGTCGTCGAGGTCGAGGAGCGTATGGGTGTAGCACTCGCCGAAGAGTTGTTTCCGTGCGGCCACGGCGTCGGCATCGAGCAGATTCACCCCCGGCAGCTCCGCCGGGGCCGGCACGCCGCAGGCGGCGAGCACCGTCGGCAGGATGTCGAGCGAACTGGCGAGGGACTCGCTCGTGGCCGGCTGGATCCTGCCCGGCTGGCGGAGCATGATCGGCGTCCGCAGGCCGCCGTCGTAGGGCGAGAGCTTGGAGCGGGGGGCGAACTTCGGCGCGTCGGTCCGCTGGATCCAGCCGTTGTCGGTGACGTAGACGACGAGGGTGTCGGCCGAGAGGTTTTCGGCGTCCAGGAAGTCGAGCAGGTCGCCGACGCTCTGGTCGAACCGCTCGACGTTGCCCCAGTAGCGGGCCACATGGACGCTGTCGGTCCTGGCGGAATAGTGCTCGACGAGATCCTGGGGCGGATCGTGGGGGGCGTGGGGCAGCAGCGGGGCGTACCAGACGAAGAAGGGCTTGCCGTCTCCCCGGCACCGCCGCACGAAGTCCTCGATCGGTTTCATCGTCGTCCGACCGATGGCGAGCCCCTCGTCGCCGTGCCGCTGCCCCTTGGTCATGCCCTCGTCGAACCCACCCCGCCGGAAATTTCCCTGCCACCACTTGCCGGTCTGGAGGCTCCTGTAGCCGTGCTTGCCGAGGAGTTCAGGCAGCGTTGGCCAGGCCTCGAGGTGGCGGTTCATCCGCTCCCGACCGGCGGCGAAGGCGGCCTTGCCCGCCGGGGAGCCCCGCGGCACATCCGGCGACTCCGGCGGGTCGTTGCCGACGATTTTGTGCTCATGCGGATAGCGGCCGGTGATCAGCGACGCCAGGCTCGGGCAGCAGAGGCTCGACGGTACGTAGCCCCTCGTGAAGACCAGGCTCTCGTCGGCCAGGCGGTCGAGCGCCGGAGTCCGCAGGTGCTCGTGACCCATGAAGCCGTAGTCGCCCCAGTGCTGGTCGTCGGAGAGAATCAGCACGACGTTGGGCGGCGCGGCCGACGCCCGTTCGGCGAACGATGCAACCGCGGCAACGATCACGACGACTGCGACGGCGAGGCGGTGAACGAGCGACATGAGAGGCCTCCGGGAACGGGCTGGAGTCATCGGCAGCGAGCTGCACCACTCCCGCACCATGGACGACGCAGTCTGCCATGCCGATGCGGTGATTCCAAGCGTTGACATCGACCACAGGGCTGCTTCCGGCGCGGGCATCGACGTCGCGTTGGGCGGCATGCCATTCGAGGCGTCGGCCGTTGCCCGAGCGACGCCATACCGGTTTGTTGCCGGTGAACAGCGAGCCGACCGATCAGGCGACATGCGGTTCGACCGCCGCCACCGTTGTGCGGGCAATCTCACGGGCCGCGGTGGCGTCGTCCTGCGAGTAGAAGCCGGAAGGCGTGAGATCTTCCGCTCCGTAAAAGGCGAGCTCCCGGTCGCGTCGGAGCGTGCGGGATCCGGCCGCCAGCCTCTCGAGATTTCGCTGGAGGGCCTTCGGGAATCGCTCACGTTCGGCCAGGAGCACGTCAGACACGTCATGGATCCGCGGCGGCTCGATGCCCGCTGATCGCAGGAGTCCCTTGAGGGCCAGTTCGACGACCTCTTGCGACTCCCGGACCACATCCGCCCAGCTCGCGGCGGCGTAGAGCGCGTCGACGGCAGCCAGTCGGGCTTTTGCCCTGCGGACGTAGTCGGCGGCCAAGTCAGGACTTCGCATCACGCTCCTCATGAACCCAGTAGGGCTGGCCTTGGGCTTGCCGTCGGATCAACTCCCCGCGGGCGATCCGGCTGCGAATACTGATGAGCCGCCGCGAGACCATCAGGCTGCGTTCCCAGAGGAGGATTCCGCATACCGCCACCTCGGCCCAACTGCCCGACACGGGATCACCCGCAGCGGGCAGATGGACGTAATGCAGATCGACTTCCCGCCCCTCCCAGGTCGGCCCCACTCGTTCCCACCCATGGTAAAGCCCGCGTGTGATCTTCACGCGATCGGCAAGCACCACAAGGAGATCGACGTCTGACCCGGTCGCCATCTCACCGCGGACGAAGGATCCGTACGCAACGACGCCGAGCAGGTCGTCGCCGAAGCGGTGACGAAGGGCCACAAGGATCTCCGTCGCGCCCGCGACACCAGCGCCGCCCGGTGCCGCCAGCAAACGACTGCACCAGTCGTTGAGCGAGGTTTCGGCAGCAGCCGCTTCCTGCCGCAACACCGCATGCAACTCGGGATTCAGGCGGAGCACAAACGTGCCGGAGGCGGATGGTTTCTTTTCCTTCCGACTCGAACTTTTGATACTAGAGTTCATGAGGTTATGGTATCACATGGACTCGGCGCGTGAAAGTCATGGGCGGATCGCAGGTGAGCGACCCCGGCTCCAGCACGATCCATCTTCCGGCCGGCGACCGATCGTTTGCCCCGGGTCGTGACTGAAGAAATACTTGGAGAAGCGCCGCGGCGGCGGGGTCGACGTCTTCAACGTTCACCTGCCCGCGTTGCGGCTCGCAGTTCTCCATCGCAGGGGCATGCCATGCGTCTCTTCCCGCTGTTGACCAGCAGCGAGCGATCTTCCGACGCCAGCGATCCGCAGACACGGCCCTCTTCCCGCCGCCGGCCCCGGCCGCCGGTCACCGCCGCCGAGCCGCTCGAGCCCAGGCGGATGCTCTCGCGGCTGGCGATCACCGGCTCGATCGACACCTTCGATGCCTACGATGTGGCCGTTTCCGACGACGGCCGCCACGTCTTCGTGGCCGATGCGACCGCCGGCATCGTGGTGCTCGATCTGTTTACCGCGCAGACCGGCTCGCTCGACACCGGCGGCTTCGCCAACGGGCTTGCCCTCTCGCCCGACGGCAACCAGCTCTATCTGGCCAACGGCAACGCCGGCCTGACAGTCGTCGATGTCTCGGTGCCCCTGGCACCTTCGCTGATCACGACCTTCGACACGCCGGGCTACGCCATCGATGTCGCCATCCAGCGGACCGGGCAGGTCACGACGGCCTATGTTGCCGACCGCAACGGCGACCTCCGGATCATCGACGTCACCAATCCGGCCGCCCCGGCAGACCTCCACTCCGTCTCGCTGCCGGGCAATGCCTACGACGTCGTCCTCTCGGCCTTCGGCGACTACGCCTTCGTCGCTGATCAGGTCGGCCTCCAGGTGATCGACATCTCCGCTCCCCAGGTGGCCACCCGGGTGGGCGGCGTGGCGACGCCCGGCTCGGCCGAGGCGGTCAGGCTCTCGGCCGATGGCCAGACGGCCTATCTGGCCGATCAGGCCGCCGGCCTCCAGATCGTCGACATTGCCAATCCGGCCGCACCGGCGATTGTGGGCACCGTCGACACCCCCGGCTCGGCCGAGGGCGTGGCCGTCGGTCCCAACGGGCTGGCGGTCTACGTGGCCGACTCGGTGGCCGGCCTCCAGGAGGTCAATGTCGCCGATCCGGCCCTGGCCCGGCTGACGCGGAACCTCGACACCCCGGGCGTCGCCCGCGACGTGGCGGTCGTCAGCCGCGAACTCTTGGCCCTCGCCGACGGCGGCTCAGGGCTGCGGCTGGTCCAGGTCACCCCGCCTCCCTCCATCGACTTCAACGGCGACGGCGTGCTCGACGGGCTCTGGCGGGACGCCTCAAACGGCCAGGTGGCCGGCGTGCTCTACAACACCTTCGGCGGCCGGCTCGGGACGCGGTTTCTCGGCGGCGATACCGACTGGTCGGTGGTGACTGCGGGCGACTTCGACGGCGACATGGTGACCGACCTGATCTGGTATCAGGTCTCCAGCGGACGGACCGTGCTGACGCTCCTGGAGGTCGACGGCTCGAGCCGCCAGTCCCGCGTGCTCAGCAGGAACGGCAGCTGGCAGGTCGAGGCCACAGGCGACTACGACAACGACGGGCGAACCGATCTGGTTTGGCGGGAGGAGACGACGGCCACCAACATCATGTGGCTGATGGATGGCATCGCCTCCACCGAGCAGGTGGTGCTCGGGGGTGACGCTGACTGGCGGCTGGTCTCGACCGACCCGCGATTCGATGCCAACGCCGACGGCACGACCGACCTGATCTGGCGGCAGGCCTCGACCGGAATCACAGTCGTGCATCGCCGGCAGGGAACGGCCCTGCTCTCCGCCACGCCGCTGGGCGGCAACGCCGACTGGGAAATCGCCGGCACCGGCGACTTTGACGACGACGGCTACGGGGACGTGCTCTGGCGACAGGCCTCGACCGGCGTGGTGATCCAGTGGCGGCTGGTCGACGCGATCCTCCAGCAGGCGGCCTGGATGGGGGGCGATCTCAACTGGTCGGTGGTCGGCACCGATGATCTCACTCGCGACGGCCGCAACGACATCATCTGGCGGGAGGCCACGACCGGGGCCCTGCTGGGCGTAATAATGGACGGGGCAAGTTCTGGGGCCGTTCTGCCGCTGGGAGGCGATCTCAGCTGGTCGATTCTGCGGCGGCCCGGCCGGCGGATCGGCTAGCGGTTGTGGAAACCGAACTGCCGCTCTCGCGAGGCCTGAAACTGTTTCAGTTGCTCGGGTTGGTAGCATGCTGAAGGCTGCTGAACCTTGACATCGGCCGGGGGCGAGCCTCTAACTGATCGATGGGTCGCATGAGGGGGTTTGCTCCCGTTCCACCAGCCTTCCGGCGACCTGCCAGCCAGGGAAGATTTCTCTCTTTTCGTGAGGAGCGCCTCGATGCGGTTCACCCCTGAACGAATTCGTCGATTCCGGTGCTGGTTTCTTGCCACCGCCCGCCTGGCGAGCGGCATCTGCCTGATCGCCTTGCTGGCAGTTCCGCCGGTGGCCGAGGCCGCCGACATCGAGTGGACCGCGACCACAGGGAGCTATCTCGACCCTGCCAACTGGAGCACTGCGACCGTGCCGGCCGCCGGAGACGTGGCGATCATCGCCAATGGTGGCACCTCCACCCTCACGCTCGACAGCGATCTGGACGGGCCCCAAATAAACGTCGGCTTCAACGGGACCGGAACGCTCGTCGTCGAGGGCAGCGGCACGGCAACGGCCTCGGCCCTCTCCTCGATCGGCTATGCGACGGCCGACAGCCTGGTGGCGGGTGACGGCCGGCTCGAGATCGGCAGCGGCACGACCGTGCGGCTGATCGGTCCCGGCACCGTCGGCGGCGGCGGCGGGAGTGTCGGAGGCACCGGCACGGTGGCGATTGCCGCCGGCGGGGAGTTTGTTTTCGCAGCGGACGGGCAGCGGCTTTACATCGGCGACACCATCGCCGGCAATACCTCCACCGGGACGTTTGACGTGGAGGGCACCTTCTCGGTCATCGCCGGCGAGATCGAGGTGGGCCGCGGCCAAGGGGGTGGCGGACAGGGCCTTGGCACGATCAACGTGCCCACCGGCGGCGTCTTCAACACCAACAACTGGACGAAGTTCGGCACGAAACCCTTCGATAGCGCGGGGGGAGGAGGCCTCGGCCAGCTGGTGATCTCCGGGGGCACCGTCAACAAGACCGGTGGCGGCAATATCGTGTTTGGCGATTTCAACGGCACCGGCGAGATCGAGCAGACCGGAGGTCTTTTCAATGTCGCCAACGGCAGTCTCTACGTGGGCAGTTACGGCACCAGCGGGATCGGCAGCTACACCCTCTCGGCCGGGACGCTCGAGGTCGCTAGCGGCGAACTGTCCATCGGCAAGTCCAACGGCAGCGGCACCCTGACGATGACCGGCGGCTCGATCGTCAAGCGGGGCTCGGCCGACTTCGAGATCGGCGACGGTGGCTCGGGCACGGGCACGGTGACGATCAGTGGCGGCACGGTCGATGTCCTCGGAGGAGACGTGGCCGTCGGCAAGTTCGGCGGCATTGGCACGCTCTCGATCGAGGGCACCGGCGTGATGCGAGCCGGCAACGTCGTGCTCTCCAAGAGCGGCTCGAGCCTGCTGGCAACGGTCAACCTGGGCGCGGGCGGCCGGCTGGAAGCTGCAGCGGTCACGTCGGCCGACATCTTTTCCACCACCGCCTTCAACTTCAACGGCGGCCGGCTGGTGGCCACGGCCGACTCCAATGCCTTCATGGCCGACATCTTCACCGCCACGATTAACGACACGGTCACCGGGGCGGTGATCGACACCCAGGGCTTCACGGTCACCATGCCCCAGCCACTCGGCGGCGTCGGGGGCCTCGTCAAGGAGGGCGCCGGCACGCTCGACCTGACCGGGGCCGGAAGTTACTTCGGGCCGACCAGCGTGACCGCCGGCACGCTCGGTCTCAGCACTGCCCACACCGGCAGCGGGGAAATCACCGTTGCCGCTGACGCCACCCTCGGCGTCAACGTCGCCAGCCTCAACAGCCAGCTGTTCGCCTCGGCTCTGACGCTCGGGGCCGACAGTGCAATCACCTTCGATCTCGGCTCGTTCGGGAACCCCGGCGAGAGCTTTGCCCCCCTCTCGGTCTCCGGCAGCCTGACCACCGGCGGGGATGCGACGGTGATCAACTTCGCCTCGGCCGCCCCGGCCCCCGGGACGGTGCCGCTGATCCAGTATGGCAGCCTCGACAGCTACAGCTTCACTCTCGGCAGCCTGCCGGCCGGCGTGCAGGCGACGCTCATCGACAACACCGCCCAAAACCGGATTGATCTGCTGATCGCGGGTGTCTCGGTGCGACGCTGGCAGGGCGATGTGAGCAGCCAGTGGAATACCACCGAGGCCAACTGGCTCGACAGCTTCACCGGCGTGGGATCCGCCGTGACCTTTGCCGACGGCGACGGCCCGGTGATCTTCGACGACTCGGCAACCGGCGCCACCGATGTCACCCTCGAGGCGACGGTCCTGCCGCTCGAAACCCAGTTCACCAACGAGTCCCTGGCCTACAGCCTGTCGGGCGCGGGCAGCATCGGGGGCAGCGGCGGGCTCACCAAGACCGGGGCGGGCGATCTCACACTCGCCACCGCCAACACCTTTACTGGGCCGGTACGGCTCGTGGGGGGCACCACTTCGATCGCCACCGTGGCTGACGCAGGCGTGGCCAGTCCGCTCGGGGCGGGAACCGCCGACCCAACCAACCTGGTCCTCGAGGGAGGTCGGCTCGCCTACACCGGTGCAACCGGAGCCACCGACCGCGGCTTTTCGATCATTGCCGGAAGCGGCAGCATCGCGGTCGCCGAGGCGGCGACCGTCCTCACCGTCAGCGGCCAGATGAACGCCGTGGAGGGCTCTTTTCTCAAGACCGGCCCCGGCACGCTGCGGCTGGCCGGTGACGGGATCACCAACACGCTGGCGACTGTCGAGAGCGGAATCGGCGTGACCATCGAGGCGGGCACCCTCGCCCTGGAGGGGACCGGCGCCGACGCCACCTCGCTGGTCAACGCGCTCAGCGGCGAACTCCACGTGGGCTCGTCGGCGGGCCAGGCGGCCTCCCTGACGGTCACCAACGCCACCCTCGACGTCGGCAGCTGGATCTCGATCGGCCACGACACCGGCGCGGCCAACACCTCAGCCTCGCTGACCGGGGCGACGGTGACGGCGGCCAATCTCCGGCTCGGCTTCGGCGATCCCGCCAACAGCGGCACCCATGCCCTGACGCTTGCCGATTCGAGCCTCGAGGTCGGCAACGAGGTTCTGATCGCCAACATCGGCCCCTCCGTCGGCACGCTCTCGCTGACGGGCACCTCCTCGATCCGCTCGGGCGGCAACTTCCTCGTCGGCAACACGGCCGACACCCAGGGCACGGTCACGGTGGCCGATTCGAGCACGCTGACGTCGGTCGGTCAGCTGCGGGTGGGCGATGGTGGCAGCGGCCAGTTGACCGCCTCGGGCTCGGCCGCCTTGACGGTCGATCAGGTTCTCATCGGCAACGCCACTGGAAGCACCGGCACCCTCTCGCTCGGCGACAGTGCGGTTCTCCAGTCCTCCGGCTACATCGCGGTGGGCAACGCCGGGACGGGCACGCTCGGCCTGAGCGGCAACGCCAATCTGACGGTCCAGTTTGATCTCAATGTCGCCGACTTCGGGACGGGCACCCTGACCCTCGCTGACACCGCGACCGCCGCGGCCGGCTCGCTCTTTGCCGGCAAGAATCCCGACACGAGCGGCGACATCTCCGTCAGTGGCGGCCAGTTGCTCCAGACCGCCGCCGACGGCAGCTTCATCGTCGGCCGGGACGGCGCAGGCACACTCACGATCGGCGGCACCGGCCAAGTCGTGGCTGCGGCCACCGGCGGGCTCGTACTCGCGGCCACCAGCACATCGCAGACTGGGGCGGTCAATCTCGACGGCGGCGTGCTCGAGGTCGCCCGGATCTCCCGGGGCTCGGGCACCGGCGCCGTGGTCTCGTTCAACGGCGGAACCCTGCGGGCCTCGGCCACCGCCGATGGCACCTTCATCTCAGGCCTCGACAACCTCCTGATCCTGCCGGGCGGGGCGACGATCGACTCGGCCGGACGGACGATCTCCGTCGATCAGCCGTTCATCGACGCCGGCGGCGGCGGGCTGACCAAGGCCGGCGAGGGCACGCTCGTGCTGGCCGCCGACAGCTTCTACTCGGGCCCGACGGCGGTCGCCGCCGGGACGCTCCGAATCAACGGCAACAACGCCCTGGCGGTCGGACCGGTCAGCGTCGCCGCCGACGGCACGCTCGGCGGGTCGGGAACCGTCGGCGGTGTCACGTCGCTTGGTGGTGGGGCCACGCTGGCCCCGGGCAACAGCCCCGGCAACCTCACCTTTGCCCAGGGCCTCACACTCGCCGATGGCGGCAACTACAACTGGCAGCTTGCCAATGCCGCTGGCACTGCGGGCATCGCCTGGGACACGGTGACGGTCGCCGGCACGCTCGACATCACGGCCACCTCGGCCGATCCCTTCGCGATCAATCTCTGGACCCTCTCCTCGACCGGCCCCGACGTCGACGGGCCGGCCGCCAACTTCGATCCCACGACGTCCTATTCCTGGCGGATCGCCACGGCCGCCAGCATCACAGGATTCTCGGAGGATGCCTTCGAGATCGTGACCACCTCGGCCAACGGCACCGCCGGCTTTGCCAACTCGACTTCCGGAGGGACCTTCAGTCTCGCCCTTGCCGGAAACGACCTGAATCTCCTCTTCACCCCCGGCAGCGGGCCGACCGACATCATCATCGACGTGCCCAGCGGCACCGAGACCCAGGCCGAAGCGGGCTATCCGACGATCGGTGCGGCGACATCGGTCACCAAGATCGGGGCCGGCACCGTCGTCTTCGACGCCGCCAACGCCTACTCCGGGCCGACCACGATCTCGGCCGGCACCCTGGAGGTCGCCGCTGCCGATGCGCTGGCGGCCACGAACGTCACCGTCGATTCCGCCGCCACCCTTTCGATCGCGGCAGGCACCACGATGCGGTCGCCCTCGGTGATCGTCGACGGCGGCACGCTCGCCGCCGCCGGCCTCGCGATCAACGACACGACCGGCATCACCTCGCTGGCGATCAATGCGGGCACGCTGGCCGGTTCCCCGGCCGTCACGATCGATGGCGGCGGTGAACTGGCCCTCGTGCAGGATGCCCGGGTCAGCGTGGCAGTGGGGAGTCTGGCGGTCACAGAGGGCAGCGGCGGCGGTCGACTCGATCTCGGGGCCGGCCAGGTCGCAATCGCTGCCGGCGGGATCACCGCCGAGGATCTCCGGGCCGACATCATCGCCGGCCGCAACGGCGGGGCCTGGAACGGGTCCGCTGGGATCATGTCGAGCGCCGCAGCGGCCTCGGGCGGCTCGCGGGCGGTCGGCTACGTCGTGGCGGGCGACGGCTCCGCGACCATCTCCTTCGCCGCCCCCGGTGACACCGACTTAAGCGGCCAGGTGAACGTCTTCGACCTGATCGAGATCGACTCGGCCGGCAAGTTCGGCAACGGTCAGGCGGCCGTCTGGAGCCAGGGTGACTTCAACTACGACGGGGTCTCGAACGTCTTCGACCTGATCGGCATCGACTCGAGCGGCGCCTACGGCACCGGCCCCTACTTCCCGGCGAGCCCGACCGTCGCCGGGGGGCTCGGCCAGGTGGCGGCGGTCCCGGAACCGGGCCTGCTGGCGGTGCTCGGCGGTGCTCTCGCCGGACTGGCCTACGCCCGCCGCCGGCGAACGACGTAGCCAATCGCCACAGCTGCGGACAGCAGCAGGAGCGACGGCTCGGGCACGGTCGCCACGGTGGCGGTTACCGGCAGGTAATCACCCTGGTTGAAAGCCCCGCCGGTCTCGACGTCGACCAGATCAAAGACATTGCTCAGGCCGTCGTAGTTGAAGTCGCCAGTCGCCCAGACGGCCGCGGCACCCGAGCCATAACTGCCGCCAGTCGTCATCGCGACCAGATCAAAGACGTCGACCTGCCCGTTGAGATCAGTGTCGCCGGGGGCCGCGTAGGCGACCGTTGTCGAGCCGTCACCATTGACGACGTAGCCGACCGCCCGGCCGCTGCCGGCGTCCGCCGACGAGATGCCAACGAGGCCGTCCCAGGATCCGCCGTTGCGGCCGGCCACGAGGGCTGCCCGCAGATCGGCTTCGCTCATGCCGCCAGCGGCAATCGCCAGCCGGCCGACCCCGATGCCGACACCAGCATCAGCGGCCAGATCGATTGCCAGAGAGGGCAGATCCAGCGAATCGCGGGAGCCTGTTTCGAGGATCAGCCGACCGCCGGTCAGATCGACTCCCTGGCCTCCCAGGGCAGCCGTCGAGGTGACGGCCAGTTCGCCCGCCTCGACGAGGACGTTGCCGGTGATCCCGTTGGCTGCGGCCAGGGTCAGCCGGCCGCCGCCAGCCTTGACCAGCCCAGCTGCGTTGACCGCCGAACCGACGACAGCCGCCCCGCCGCCGGCCACGCTGATCCGCCCGCCGGCCGAATCACCGCTGATCTCGATTGTCCCGCCGGCAAACTCCGTCGTCCCTGTGCTCGTCACGTCGATCCCAGCCACCGCCCGCACGATGCCGCTGACGGTGACCGTGCCGCCGCTGCCGCCGAAGACCGCCTTCGAGCCCGGCACCAGCGGCATCGGCAGGGTCGCATCGGTGACCGCCCCCCGCCAGCCGAGGCTCTCGGCCGACCAGGTCCCGTCGCCACCAGCCAGATCATCGCCGCCGGTCCAGCCCAGCGTTGCCGGGACGCCCGCCGCCTGGGCCACGCCGAACTGCTGCTGGAGCATCGTCACGTCACCCTGGCCGATCACGCCATCGACGTCGATGTCGGACGCCCAGAGCGTGTCCCCACTGGCCGGCTGACCGACCCGGACTCGCAGGAGGGCCAGATCGGTCTCGTTTGCCAGACCGTCGCCGGAGAAGTCGAGCCGCCGGCCCTTGACGCCCTCAAAGGCGGTCAGCGCGGCCCCCGAACCGGCCAGGAGCGGCTCGAGGGCCGCCAGGTCACGGGTGTCGACCAGGCCGTCCCCGGTGACGTCGGCCGCCGCGTTGAACTCGGTGTTCTTCGACGAGAGCACCTTCTCGAAGGCGTAGTTGGTCCCGGTCATGTCGGCGGCGGAGAGATTGCCGTCGAAGTTGAGATCTCCGAAACCTGCCCCCCGGGCCGAGTCCGGCCGAATCCCGGTGAACCGCTGCACGTTGGTCGTACCGGTAATCTCCCGGGTCACGACGGTGTAGGTGTTGTTGCCGTTGGGGGTGCTGAAGAAGCCTCGCTTGAAGAGGTCGCCGTCGAGCTGATCGGCCCGGTTGAGCCCGGCGTTGGCCCAGCCGAGGAGGGTCGCCTCGGAGACCGTCGCGGCGACGTTCGGAAAAATGTGGACGCTCTCGGCGGTGCCGTCGACCGATCGGACCTTCACATCGTTGCTGCCGGTGATGGTCCCGAACGGCTCGAGGCCCTCGATGGTCGCCTCAGGTGGCAGCCGGTCGACGTAGAGCACCTGCTTGAACTCGCTGTAGACCGGCGGACCGTTGTCGCCGCCGGTGCCCGGATCGCGGTGCCGGTAGGCCCGCACCGTCAGGAAGTTCATCCCTTCGGGCATCAGGCTGGCATCGACGGTCTGCTCGAAGAGCCCGTTGCCGCTGGCCTGCTGAAAGCCCGGCTGACGGGTCGTGACGAACTCCTCGAACCCGTAGGACACATCACCCGGGGTCACGACATCGACCCGGCCGTTGCCGTTGAGATCGAGCCCCTCGTTGATCCGCAGCATCGCCTGGTCGCCATCGGCCGAGCGGTCGCGGTAGCCGCCCGGAAGCGTGACCGCCTGGGTGGCCAGCCTGACCGTAAACGAGCCATCGGTGATCACCTGCATGTCGGCCAGCCGGGCCTGGGCGTTGGCAATCAGGATCGCACCAGTCTGGGCCGCCGTCTCGCCCCCCTGAAACTCCGGCGGGTCGTCACCCGCGATCACCGGCCCGACCGCAGCCCCGGCCAGCTCCAGCCCCGCCGCCGAAACGGGTGTTGGCAGGCCGTAGACGAGATAGCCCTGGTCGCGGCCGTCGTTTCGCAGAAAGCGGGCGGTCACCTGCCGATTGGACCCGGTTCCCGTGACGGTCAATACCTCGGGAATCGTCGTTGAGCCGGCCTCGGCATTGGCCCGGGCGGCGTTGCCGGTCAGTTCGACCAGCCGCGAACCAAGGGCGAAGTCGACATTCATCGTGCGGGTGTCGAAGCCCCCATCGTTGCGGTTGCTGAGCATCACGAGGGCCGAGCCGCTCCGCTCGAAGGCGTAGGTTTCTTTCTCGAGCCACCGCTCCCGGTAATCGCCTCGCCCGTAGCGGTTGCGGAGATCGACCAAGGTCGTGATCGTGTCGCCGAAGTTGCCGAGGGCATCACCCCGGCCCGGCTTGGGGAAGTTGCGAAACTCGTCGTAGTGCTCGTTGGCGTTGTGGTAGACGATCGCGTTGCCGGGCCGCATCAGCGAGAAGGCGTAGGCGACATTCATCAGGTCAGGCCCGAAATCGTCGTGGCTCTGCACGAAGACCACCCCCGCCGAGCCGTTGACAAGGCCGTCATCGAAGACGTCAAGGCCGGCATTGACCATGTTGCGGAAGTCATTGGCGGTACCGTTGGACGAGAGGTTCTCCTTGATCGGCCAGAACTGGGCGAAGTCGAGGGCGTCGCGGTTGCCCGTGATCTGTCCGGCTGGCAGCCGGCCGGCATCCTTGCGAACAAACTGCGAAAGCAGGTTGCTGCGGTCGGTCGAGGCGCTCTCGCTGAAACTGAAGACCTCCCGCGGAGAGCCATCGAGGAGGTTCCGCCGGTTGGCCCGGTAGACCGCCTCGTCAAAGTAGCCGAACACCCAGGGCTCGAAGTGGCGGGCGGCGTCGATCCGATAGCCATCCACGCCGACATCGTTGATCAGCCAGCGGGCGTTTCGCATCAACGCCCCGAGGGCATTTTCAGGCACGGCATCACCGGCCAGGGGATTGTCCTGGTTGAACTCATAGAGCGTGACGGTTTGGCCGGTCAGCGGATTGAAGACGGTCGAACCGGGTTGGTCGCGGTCGGCATAGAAGCGGGCGTTGTTTGGGTCCGGCCGGTTCCAGATCGTGCCCGCCGGGATATTCCGCGGGTCGGCAGGGTCGACCGGCGAGCGGATGTACTGGAGGTTCATCTCGTGCCTGAAATCGATCAAGCCGGCCAGGCGGCCGTTCAAGTCACCCCCCTGAAAGATGCTGTGGAAGTCGCCATCGATCGCATCGGGATGGGTCAACAGAAATCCCGGATACCCGCCCTGCTCCAGGAAACCGGACCGCTGCATGTCACTGAAACCGTTGTGGTTCCAGACGAGATCGACGATCACGTCACCACCGGCCCGGTGCATGGTCGAGGCGAAGTTCCGCAGGCCCTGCTCGGTGCCGTAGAGCGTGGAATTGCCGGCCTGCCCGAGGTCGAAACGGTCAAACACGTCGTAGCCGACCGACTGGTTGCCCGAGTCGGCCCGGCCGACCGGGGGGATCCAGGTCGACCCATACCCGGCCATGAAGAAGTCGGCGACCCGCTTCTCCTGGGTGACGTACGACGAGTCGAACCACTGCAGGATCGGCGCCGGCGACGCATCAGCGGCCAGTAACAACCGACCGGGCATCGACAGCAACGCAGCGAGGAAGGGCAGGATTTTTGAGTAGCGGCGAGGCACCCTCGACATACAAGACTCCTTCTCCCGCACGGACACCCCCGCCGGCTTTCCACACATGCATATGCGAAAAACTTGACGGTATTCCATCATACGCCTCGACGCAAGGTTTGGGTCGCTCTCGCACCATTTTTCCAGTGGTTTTTTCAAGAAAAAACTGTTTCGCGCCCGCCGTCGCCGGCGGGGATAGCCGGCCTCGGAAACGTGGGAAACCACGGGACTGAGTGTCCGACGGGGCCGTCCCGGCCTCCCTTGAGCGGCTCCCGCCCCGTTCCCAGCGGCGGCTTGCCTCGGTCGGGCCCCGGTTCCTACCGTTGCCCATGCCGCAGGCGATGTGGCGGTCGTGCCTCCAGGACGGAGTTGTTTTTCCTCCTTCTCGTGGAGTTTTTTTATGTCGCTTGCCACCGAACACGAATACGAGCACATCGGCGAATCTGCCGGCATCTCGGATCACGATCACGATCTCGTCGCCGAACTCAATCGGCGTCTCGACGCCGTCTGGCGGTACGACCAGTACGTTTCCAATGCCGAGTGGCGTGACGAGCTGCGGCAGTTCTGGATGGACGCCAAGGCGACCGACGAGCAGGCGAGCTCCCGGCTCCGGCACCTGATCTGCCAGGAAGTTCGCAACGGGTGCTTTTGACCGTCGCGGCGGCACGGGCCAAGAAAAGCCCAACGGCCCGCAGTCCCCCCGGCTCGCGCCGGGGAGCTTCTCTTGCGGCCGCTTGCAGAATACGGGTTCGCGAGGGGTGAGCCGGTGCCGTGGAGCCGGCGTTGCTGGCGAGTGAAGGCAGGGATGCCGAGAACGAGCCAGCATCGAGCGAGCGGAGGCCATGGATGGCCGCAGCAAGCGTCCGGGCGACACGGCACCGGCTCGCCCCGAGCCCGTGGCCCGGGCTGGTTGAGAATCCACCAGTCGCACGGCTATCCTGGGCGACATGCACGTCTTGGCCGCAGTCGACCCGCGTCTATACCAGTACCGCGGGAGCGTGGCCGCCGGCGTGGTGGTGATCTGCCTCCTGGCCGGCTGCGGGCCGCAGGAAAGCCACTACTTCGGCACAACGAGCCCCCGGCACGGTCCGTCCGAGATCTGGATCAACAACGCCGGAGAGCCCGAGTGGCTCGATCCGTCGAAATGCTCCGACGGCAACGGCGGGGAGATCATCGCCAACACCTTTGCCGGCCTCGTCCAGCCGCATCCGGCCACGCTCGAACCGCTCCCCGATCTCGCCAGCCGCTGGGATGTCTCGCCCGACGGCCGCACCTACACCTTTCACCTGCGGCCGTCCCAGTGGTCTGACGGCAGACCCCTGACGGCCCACGACTTCGTCTATTCCTTCCGGCGGCTGGTCGATCCGAAGACCGCCAGCAAATACGCCACCAACGGCTTCATCTTCAAAGGAGGAGCCGCCGTCGGCCGCGGCGAGGCCGCCCCCGAGTCGCTCGGCGTGCGGGCCCTCGACGACCTGACCCTCGAGGTCGAGCTCGAAGATCCGCTCCCCTACTTCCTCTCCTTTCTGACCTTCTACTCGTTCATGCCGATCCCCCGGCACCTGCTCGAGGATCTCGAGGCCCGCGGGATCGACCCGGAGCTCTGGACGCGACCGGAGCACGTCGTCTGCAACGGTCCCTACCGGATGACCGAGTGGGTCTTCCGCCAGCGAATGGTCTTCGAGAAGAACCCCCGCTACTGGGACGCGGAGCACGTCGGCCTCGAGCGGGTTCGGGTGGCGATGGTCGAGAGCTACACCACCGCCCTGAACATGTACGCCGCCGGGGAGTTCGACTGGCCGGGCAGCAACACGTCCCTGCCGGCGGAGTTCATGGACTACCTCTCCGGGTTTGCCGACTTCCGCCGCGACCCCTACCTGGCGGCCTACTTCTACTGGATCAACACCGAGGCCGAACCGCTCGACGACCCGCTGGTCCGCCGGGCCCTCTCCCTGGCGATCGACCGGGAGTCGCTCGTCAAATACATCGCCCGGGGCGGGCAGATTCCTTCCGCGGACCTTGTGCCCGACGGCCTGGCCGGCTACCGCGGCCTCGGGCTGCCCATCTTCGACCCCAAGGAGGCCCGCCGACTCCTGGCCGAGGCCGGCTACGCCGACGGCAGCGAGGTGCCTCCGATCACGCTGATCTACAACACCTCCGAGGGCCACAAGCAGGTCGCCGAGGCGATCCAGCAGATGTGGAACAAGGAACTCGGCATCACCGTCGAGCTCGAGAACCAGGAGTGGAAGGTCTTTCTTTCGAATGCCGAACTGATGAACTTCCAGATCTGCCGGATGGGCTGGACCGGCGACTACGCCGACCCCTTCACCTTCCTCGAACTGCTCACCAGCGACTGCGGCAACAACCACTCCAACTGGTCGAACCCCGAATACGACCGGCTGCTCCAGGCGGCCAATCGCCAGACCGACCCCGCCGCCCGGCTGGCCCGCCTCCGGGAGGCCGAGGCCCTGGCCCTGGCCGAGCAGCCCCTGATTCCGCTTTACATCTACACCCGCAGCCAGCTGATCAAGCCCTACGTCCGCGGCATCGATGGAAACCACCAGGACCGGCATCCCTGGAAGTACCTCTCGATTGACGAGACCTTCGATCCGGCCGACCCGCCGGCTGCCGATGCTCGAGCTGTCGCCCTTCCCGCCGAGACTCCCCTATGATCGGCTCGATCCTCCGCCGGCTCTTTGAACTGGTGCCCACCATCCTGGTGATCGTCCTGGCCTCGTTCGCGCTGGTTCGGCTGGCGCCCGGCTCCCCGTTCTCGAGCGAGAAGGAGATCCCGCCCGAAGTCCGCCGTCAGCTCGACGCCAAGTACGGATTCGACAAGCCGCTACCGGTGCAGTTTCTCCGCTACCTCGGCAATCTGGCCCGCGGCGACCTGGGGCTCTCCACCAAGTACCCGCAGCGGACGGTCAACGAAATCATCGCGGCCGGCTTCCCGGTCACGCTGACGCTCGCGGCGGTGGCGCTCATCTGGTCGCTGCTGGTGGGAATCACCGCCGGCATCATCGGCGCGGTCCGGCAGAACACGGTCTGGGATCATGCCGCGATGGCCGCGGCCCTGGTTGGGATCAGCATTCCCAGCTTTGTACTCGGGCCGCTCTTGGTGCTCGTGGTTTCGCTCCGCTGGCACCTCCTGCCGCCGGCCGGCTGGGGCGACTGGCGGCATGTGATCCTTCCCGGCCTCACCCTGGGAACGATCTACGCCGCTTCGATCGCCCGGCTCACCCGGGGCGGGATGCTCGAGGTCGTGCGGAGCGACTTCATCCGCACCGCCCGAGCCAAGGGGCTCTCGGAGCGGCTGGTGATCTGGCGGCACATGCTCAAGGGCGGCCTCCTGCCAGTTGTCAGCTACCTCGGCCCGGCGATCGCCAGCATGCTGACGGGAAGCGTCGTGGTCGAGAAGATCTTCAACGTCCCCGGGATCGGCCCCTACTTCGTCGATGCCGCCTTCAACCGCGACTACTTCCTGGTGATGGGCATCGTGCTGCTGTATGCCTTTTTTCTGCTCGTCATGAATCTGGTCGTGGACATCACCTACAGCCTCCTCGACCCGCGGATTGAATCGTCGTGACCGCATCTGAACGATCCCCGTCTGAGCCCGCTGCCGACCAGGCGACCGACCTGGTCGTCGGCACCTCGCTCTGGGCCGATGCCTGGAAGCGGCTCCGGAGAAACCGGATGGCGGTCGCCAGCGGCGGCCTGATTCTCCTGCTGGCGGTCGCCTGCCTGGTCGGGCCCCCGCTGATCGCGGCCACCTGGGGGTACGACGAGCAGACGCAGGATCTTGCCTACGGTCCGCAGCCCCCGTCCTGGGAGCATCCCTTTGGCACCGATTTCTACGGCCGGGATCTCCTCGTCCGCGTGCTGTCCGGCGGACGCGTCAGCCTGACGGTCGGCTTCCTGGCGGCGTTGGTAGCCGCCACGATCGGGACGGTCTACGGGGCGGTCTCGAGTTATGCCGGCGGGCTCGTCGACGCGGTCATGATGCGGGCGGTCGATGTCCTCTACGCGCTGCCCTACATGTTTCTGGTGATCATCCTGGTCACGATTCTCGGCAAGAGCCTGCTGCTGGTCTTTCTGGCCCTGGGCGCGGTGGGCTGGCTGCTGACCGCCCGGGTCGTCCGCGGGCAGGTAATGAGCCTGAAACAGCAGGATTTCGTGCTGGCTGCCAAGAGCCTCGGCACGCCCGGACGCGACATCGTCTTTCGGCACCTGATTCCCAACACCCTCGGGCCGGTGATCGTGACCTTCACGCTGACCGTTCCCTCGATGATCCTTCAGGAAGCCTTTCTTTCCTTTCTCGGCCTGGGCGTGCAGGCACCTCGAGCCAGCCTCGGCGCCCTGATCAACGACGGGGCCAATCAGATGCTCGTCTTCTGGTGGACGCTCGTCTTTCCGGGGAGCGTGATGGCGGTCATGCTCTTCGCCCTCAACTTTCTGGGCGACGGCGTCCGCGATGCGCTCGATCCGAGGATGCGGCGGTGAGAGATACGACGACAGAGCCGTCTCCGACCGGGGATGCCGCCGAGGCGGTGCTCACCATCCGAGATCTGCGGACCTTTTTCCAAACCGATGGTCACGTGGTCAAGGCAGTCGACGGGGTGAGTTTCTCGGTTCGCCGCGGCGAGACGCTGGGCGTCGTCGGCGAAAGTGGCTCCGGCAAGAGCGTTGCCTGCCTGTCGGCGCTGCGACTGGTGCCCTCCCCGCCGGCCTTCCATCCCTCCGGCGAAATCCGCTTCCAGGGTCGGGATCTCCTCCGGCTCCCCGAACCGGAGATCGAGGCCCTCCGGGGCAACCGGCTGGCGATGATCTTCCAGGATCCGATGACCTCGCTGAATCCCTATCTGCGGGTCGCCCGCCAGTTGACCGAGGTGCTCGAGGTGCATCAGGGTGCGACGCCCGCGGCCGCCCGGCGGGAGGCGATCGCGATGCTCGAGCGGGTCGGGATCCCCGACGCAGGCCGGCGGATCGACCAGTATCCCCACCAGTTTTCCGGAGGCATGCGGCAACGGGTAATGATTGCCATGGCCCTGCTCTGCCAGCCGGAGGTACTCCTGGCCGATGAGCCCACGACCGCGCTCGACGTCACCGTGCAGGCCCAAATTCTGGAACTGATCGCCGAACTGCAGGCGTCGCTGGGCACGGCGGTGGTCCTGGTGACGCACGACCTCGGCGTCGTCGCAGGCACGGCGGACCGGGTGGTGGTGATGTATGCCGGGCGGATCGTCGAGGAGGGGCCGACCGGCGAGTTGTTTGCCAACCCGCAGCATCCCTATACCCGCGGCCTGTTGGCGAGCATGCCCCGGATCGACACGCCGCCGACCGGCCACCTCGAGGCGATCGCCGGCCTGCCCCCCGATCTTGGCCACCTGCCGACCGGCTGCGCCTTCCATCCCCGCTGTCCCCTGGCCTCCGACCGCTGCCGCCACGAGGAGCCGCCGGTTGTGGCCATCTCGGCGACGCATCGGGCGGCCTGCTTCGAGGTGGAGGCCGGCGGATGAGTGCGCTACCCCCGACCGAACTCTCCCCGCTGCTGGAGGTCCGCGACCTGGCGGTGCGGTATCGGCTGGAGCGGCCCGGTGGCCTCCTGAGCCGCGGTCACGACGAGCTCCGGGCGGTCGATGGGGTGAATCTGGTCGTCCGCCGTGGCGAGACGCTCGGCCTGGTCGGCGAGAGCGGCTGCGGCAAATCGACGACCGGCCGGGCGGTCTTGCAACTGCTGAAGCCCTCCACCGGCACGGTCGTGTTTGATGGCCAGCCCATCCACGACTGGTGGGTGCGGAAGGGCCGCCGCTGGGTCTGGGATGCCCGCCTTCGCGATCTCCGCCGGCGGATGCAGATGATCTTTCAGGATCCCTTCGCCTCGCTCAATCCCCGGATGACCGTCGAGGCAATCCTCACCGAGCCCCTGCGAAACTTCGGCCTGGCGGCCGGCAGCGACCGGCGGCGGCGGGTCCAGGAACTGATGGCGACCGTCGGGATGGATCCCCGGTTCATCCGCCGCTATCCGCACGAGTTTTCCGGCGGGCAGCGGCAGCGGATCGGGATCGCCCGGGCACTCGCGCTGGGCCCCGACCTGATCGTGGCCGATGAGCCGATCAGCGCCCTCGACGTCTCGATCCAGGCTCAGATTCTCAATCTCCTCGCCCGCCTGCGGGAGGAACTCGGCCTCACGATGATCTTCATCGCCCACGACCTGGCGGCAGTCCGCCACATCAGCGACCGGATCGCCGTGATGTACCTCGGCCGGATCGTCGAGGAGGCCGATGCCGGAGAGATCGTGGCGGCCCCTCGCCATCCCTACACGCAGGCCCTGATCTCGGCGGTCCCGGTGCCCGACCCGGTGCAGGAGGCGACGCGGCAGCGGACGGTTCTCTCCGGGGAGGTGCCCAGTCCGGTCAACCCGCCGAGCGGCTGCCCCTTCCACACCCGCTGCCCGCTTCGAGAAGACCGCTGCACCCGCGATGTCCCCGTGCTTCGGGAAATCGCCCCCGGCCACCGGGTCGCCTGCCACCTCGTCGAGTGAACGACCTGGGGAAATGCGGGCCGCTGGGTCTTCCCGAACCTCCCAGCCTGCCAGCCGCAGTAGCGACTTTGACGATTGCTCCAAGTTTGCGGGAGGGGTGGGCCGATACCTCCTCTGCTGCCGCTGCGCCTCGGGTCGCGGTCACGTGCTAGTCCGGAGTCGGGGGGCGCCGGATCGGGAGGAACCGTCGTTCGACGGGGAGCCCCCTCGAGGCGCAGCGGCGGCATTCACACTCGCGTCTTCCAAACCTCGGCCCGCTCCCCACCGTGCCACGCCACCTCCAACAAGCCTGGGCGGTGCTCACGAGCCTGCTGCTCGTGGCCTCGGGGTGCGCTCCGCGGCAGCCGTTCTACTTTTTCGAGGACGGCGACCTCTCGCACTACGTCGGGGCGATCCAAAAGATCGAATACCCCGACACCTGCCAGGAGCCGCTCGACGAGGCGGCTGGGGCGAGCGAGCCGCTGACGCTCACCAATCCCAACTTCGATGAGATCTGGGAACTCTCGCTCGAAGAGGCGGTCCGCACGGCGCTTGAGAACGGCAAGGTGCTGCGAAACCTCGGGGGCCGGTTCGCCAGTTTCGGCGGCCCGCGGCCGCAGACCGGCGAGCCGCCGGTCTCACTCTTGACCGCCCCGCAGGCCACACCCACCGTCTACGACCCGGCGATCGTCGAGACCGATCCCTTCCGCGGCGTGGAGAGCGCCCTGGCCCTCTTCGATGCCCAGCTCTCCAGTTCGCTCACCTGGGACCGGCTCAACAAGCCGCAGAACATCGACCTTGGCGTCGGTAGCGCCGTCTTCCCGCGGGTGTTGATCGGCGACACCGGCAACTGGCGAACCGGCCTGACCAAGCGGACCGCGACCGGTGCGACCTTCGGCTTCGCGAACGAAACGATCTACGACAACAACAACTCTCCGATTCGCGAGCAGAACCCGCCGGCAAGCGGCAACGTCGTCGTGCCCTCGACCTGGACCACCAACTACGACTTCACCTTCAACCAGCCGCTCCTCCAAGGGGCGGGTGCCACCTACAACCGGATCGCCGGCCCCGACTTCTTCGACAACATCTACGGCCGGCCCAACTTCCGCGGCGTCCTGCTGGCCCGAGTCAATGCAGACATCTCCCTGGCCGATTTCGAGGCGGGCGTCCGCAACCTCGTCAGCGACACCGAGCAGTCCTATTGGGAGCTCTACTTCGCCTACCGCAACCTCGAGGCCCGCAAGGCCGGCCGCGACTCGGCCCTCGAAGCCTGGCGGAAGGTGCACGCCCTCTACGTCGAGCAGTCCCGTGGGGGTGAGGCCGACAAGGAGGCCCAGGCCCGCGAGCAATACTTCTTCTTCCGCAGCGAAGTCGAGCAGGCCCTCACCGACGTCTATCGGTCCGAGAACCGGCTTCGGTTCATGATGGGCATCTCGCCGAGCGACGGTCGACTGATCCGACCCTCCGACGAGCCGACCACCGCCCGGATCACCTTCGACTGGCAGCAGGCGCTCGTCGAGGCGCTCTCCCGGAGCGCCGAGCTCCGCAAGCAGAAGTGGGTGATCAAGCAGCGGGAGCTCGAGCTGATTGCCGCCAAGAACCTGATCCTGCCCCGGCTCGACCTCGTCGGCCGCTGGCGGTTCCTCGGCATGGGCCAGGAACTGATCAATCAGAACTACAACCCCTACGAGGCGGCCGCAGACGATCCGCTCCAGGGCAGTGACGCCTACTCGACCCTCTTCTCGGGGCAGTTCCAGGAGTGGCAGGCCGGGGCCCAGTTCCTGATGCCGCTCGGCTTTCGCCGCGAGTTGGCCACCGTCCGCCATCATCAGCTGCAGCTGGCCAAGGCCCGGGCACAGCTCCAGGATGAGGAACTCGAGGTCTCCCACGCCCTGGTCGACGCCGTCCGCAACGTCGACACCAACTTTGCCCTGGCCCAGACCAACTTCAACCGTCGGGTGGCCGCCGAGCGGCAGGTGGAGGCGGTCCAGGCCGCCTACGACGCCAACACCGTCACCCTCGACCAGCTCCTCGACGCCCAGCGGCGGCGGGCCGAGGCGGAGAGTGCCTACTACCGGTCGCTGGTCGACTACAACCGTTCGATCTCGCAGCTCCACTACCGCAAGGGCTCGCTGCTGGAATACAACGGCGTCTTCCTGGCCGAGGGCCCCTGGCCGGGCAAGGCCTACTTCGACGCCCACCGCCGGGCCCGCCAACGGGACGCCAGTCTCTACCTCGACTACGGACACTCGCGGCCGGGAGTCTTCAGCCGCGGGCCGATCTCCCAGTCGTTCGAGCAGATCGGTGCCGACGCCCGGCCGGTCCAGTTGCCGCCGCGCGATCCGGCGACCCGTGAGGATCAGCTGCCAGCCAAGGAGGAGCTCCCGGCAAGCCCCGACGGCGCCACGCCGAGCAGCCCGCCAGAACTGATTCCCACACCGGCCTGACGGATGCCCCGGAGGAAGGCCCCGGGGGCGGCGGTCGCCCAACGGCCCGCCGTCCCGCCGGCTCGCGCCGGGGGGCTTCTCTGGAAAAGGGGACTGGCTCCGAGCGAAGCGAGGGGCCTGTACCCTTTTCCAACCCGAGGACGCGCCGAAGACGG
>JAQCJP010000013.1 GCA_027592945.1 Planctomycetota bacterium | reverse complement strand
CGCCGATCGCGTGCCAGCCACCTTCAACATCCCCAACGCCGCCCTGGCCGAACGCGATAGCCCATAGAATAGGGGTAGGGAGGCCCGATTGGGTTCGGGCCCCCCTCCCTCCGAACCGTGCGAGCGGATTTCCCGCACACGGCTCTCCGGTTGATGGTTCACCTCCGTGAGGATTGAACGGCCGCGACGTGGGCGGCAACCAGACTGTACAGCCCACGCTCGGCAAAGAAGGCATTCGGCCAGCGCTTGTGGTCCCAGCCGCGACCGTGACCCCGGCGTCGGTGTCGGCGACGGAGGAGGCTCCGCAACCGCATCCGGATCCAGCTGTCATGGCGACGGTACACGTACGGTCGGGTGCTGTGCTGGAAGTATGCGAACCAGCCCTTCAGGACACGGTTCACATCCACAATCACACAGTGAAGACTCCGTCCGTTGTTCCGTCGAGTTTTCTCCCGGATCGTATCCCGTAGCTTCTGGATGCTCTTCTTCCGTGGCCAGTGTTCCTGTCCGCAGAACGTGTAGCCCAAGAAGTCGAACGGGATGGTGCGGGAGTCGACGATCCGTGTCTTCGTCGGATGGATGGTGAGACCGTTCTCAGACACCCAATCCTTGATCATGTCCAGTGCGCGGGCGGCGTCTTCTGCCGTCCGGCATAGAACCACGAAGTCGTCGGCATACCGCACCATCTCGAACCCATACGCGGCCATCAGATGGTCGAGCGGGTCGAGATAGATGTTGCTGAGAAGCGGACTGAGGACGGCTCCTTGCGGGGCCCCTTCCTCAGGTGTCCACTGCTGCGCGTCTTCGAGGATGTCGGCCTTCAAGAAGCTTTCGATCAGCCGCAGCGTTGGGCCGTCGGCGATCTTGGTTTCCACTCGGGCCATCAGCCTGTCGTGCGGGATTGAGTCGAAGTAGCCCTTGAGGTCCACGTCCACCACGTGGACATGGCCCTTGCCAAGCAGTTCGACAACCCGCCGCAACGCGTCTCTGCAACTTCGTCCGGGACGGAATCCGTAGCTCTGGTTCGCAAAGTCGCGCTCGAAAATCGGCTCGATCACGTTCACCACCGCTCCCTGCACCACTCGATCCCGGACCGTGGGAATGCCCAGTGGTCTGGTCTCCTTGGTGCCTGGCTTGGGGATGTGAACGCGTCGGATCGCCTGCGGCGTGTATCGACCGCTCTTGAGTGCGTCTGACAGCTCCGGAATCGCTTCCGCGAGCCGTCGTTCGAACCCTTTCACGGTCTCGTGATCCACACCGGCGGCACCTTTCTTCTTTGCCACTCGTTGAAACGAAGCCAGCAGATTCCGCTCCGCGAAGACCTTGTCATTGAGCCTGAACCATTTGTCTCCTTTCACTCCCTGTTCAAGAGCCGTCAACATGCGGACTGTCCAGACGGCCGGTTCGACCCATCGCCATGCGGCGGGGGCCTCTTCAGCTTGTTGAGCTCGTCGCACTGACACTGATTTATATTCCGAGCGTCTGGTCATTCCTCATCCATCTTCCTGGAGCCCTTCGCTCCACCGGCGTTACCCGGCTTCGTCACTACTATGGCTCCTCTGACTCCTGCCGGACCTCTGTCTGGTGTCCGGCAGGTCTCATTGCTTCATGTACTGAGTCTTCTGGTCGTTCCGTCTCCAATCACCCTCCATCGCTCCGATCACGTGGCCTGCTTTTTTCCCTTATGTGATCAGACGTACCGCCGAGGACGTTCCGAGGAACGTGCCTCATCCGTTTGCAAGGACATGCTGGCGTCAGTTGGGCTTCGCCGCAGGGGCTGCGGGCTCGCCGTCAACGGTGGGCCGAATCGAGTTCGTCATCCTACGGACCGATCATTCACCTCCTGGTGCTCTCCACCTCCCCTCGCGAGGACGCAGTTCCACTCGGTTACGGCAGCCAGGCCGGCCACCGACAGGGACTTCCACCCTGCTGGTTCAATACACTTGCAATCGCACAGCCCCCCGGCGCGAGCCGGGGGGACGGCGGGCCGTCAGGCCTTCCCGCCCTCGCCCTACCGTGGGTCGATGACGGTGCCGGCGAAGAGCACCAGCCCGGTGCTTCGCTCGACCACCGCCCAGGCAAACGGCCGATCTGCCTTCACCTCGAGCGGCTCCTCCGGCCGCACCATCGCCCGGGTCGCCACGATCACACCCGTCGCCGCCGCCGCCTCGGTGCCTTCCTCTGAAACCTCCACGAAGCCCTCGTGGACGACATCTGACACGAAGAGTTCCCGGGTGCCGTCCATGCCGGAGAGGTCGGCCTGACCCTCGACAAAGGCCTGCTTGATGCCGAGCGACTCGAGCACCGGTTTCAGCGAGAGCGGCTTGCGGGCCGTCCATTTCGGCAGGGCCAGGATCACCGGCCGCTGCCGCACGCCCGTCGGGCCGCCCCGCTTCCAAGTCGTCCGCCAGTCGGCTCCCATGCCGGCGACCACCGCAGCCAGCCCGTCGGCCTGCTCGGGAACAACCAGCACCATCGCTAGCCGCTGCCCGTCGTAGGGAATCTCGCAGACCGTGGCCGCCGCATCCCCCTCGCCCACGGTGCCCGCCGTCATTTTGTCCATGGCGTGCATGAAGGGCACCTCAGCCGAGTTGCCGCCGCCGAGTTGGAAGGCCTCCGGCCGCGTCGCCGACTTCTTAAAAGGCTTGGCCCAGGGCGCCTTCATGTAAATCGCGTTGGTGAGCACCAGCCGGGTCAGCGGGGTGATCGATCCAGATTTCAGAAGCTCAGGGATTTTCTCAACCGTCTGCTCGCCGACCCAGGCGTTGATCTCAGCCCGGGCGTCCTCGGGCTTGTCGGCGAAATCGACCAGCCCCGCGGCCGCCCCGTAGCTCGCTTCGAGCAGATTGGTAAACGTCGCCTCGAGCCGCTTGCCCTGATCGACCCAGATCCGGTTGGCGATGTCGAGCTTGATCGCGTCCCCCTTGGCCTCGGCAAGCGTCCGCCGGAGTTCACCGACGGCAGCGGCGATCTGGGCCGGGTCATCGGGCATTCCTAACACGGCGGCGATCTCGGCGGCCGTCTCGCCGCGGGCCCCGGCATGGGTCATCGCCAGGGCTTCCCAGACGCTCACCGGCGAGAGGATTGCATTGCCATCGCCCGAGGCCCGAACCATCTCCCAGGCGATTTTGGCCGTGCCGGCAGCAGCGTCGGCGGCGGGGGCATGCGCGGGGAAGAAGACCGGGGCGACGGCCATCAGCAAGGCAGCCATTCGGGAAATCGTGGCGGGCATTGGCAAAACTCCTGTGGAAAGAAAAAAAGGAGACATCCCCCGTTTCGTGATCCGGTCACGCGTCGGAACTGACGCTGTATGGTGCTCGCAGAAACGGGGGATGTCCCCTTTTTTGGTCATTCGAGTTCCAGTGTTCCAAGCATTTTGTCGAGGTCGCGGCGGGCGTTTTGTTCCTTGTCCTGCAGGTCGGCGATCTCGCCGCGGAGCGTCTCGACCCGATCCTCCTGCGCAGCGAACTTCTGCACGTAGCGGGTGTAGAGATCGCTGGCCCGGTCGAGCTGGGCCATGTTCTGCCGGATCCGGTCCTGCTCCTGGGAAACCGCTTTGATCTCTTGCTCGCGGCGGCTCCGTTCCCTGGCCAGGCGGGTTATCTCTTGCTTCCGTTCGAGCACGTCCTGGAGCGCCTGCTTGACCGCGGGGCTGGTCACCTTGGCCGAGGAGAAGACCAGGATGGCATTGTCGTCGAGATTCGTCACCGCCAGCCTCTGGGAGACCACCTGCTCCTCGGCCACGACGAGCGTGGCCGGCTTGCCCGGCTCGGCCCCGACGGCGAACCGGTAGCGGTCGCGGGTCTTCTCCGCCGGCTCCGTGGGCTCGACGAGCCTCCAGCCTGGTTCGAGCGGATGCTCGACGAGCAGCTTCACCGCCTCGCGGCCCGAGTTCTTGACCTCGAACGCCTTGCGGCGGGCCAGCTTCCGCGACACGACCAGCGTGCCCTTGACGAGCTTCACGCTCACGAGTTCCTCCGGGCGCGGCTCGAACCGCGGGGCCACCTCGACGTCGAGATCCACCGCATAGGTCAAGAGGCGGCTCGAGCCGGCCGGCAAATCCTCGATCCGGGCGTCGCCGGCGTAGGCTCCCGCGTCGAACACCGTCACCGGCCCCTGCATCAAGTCGAGCTTCGTCGAGTTCACCAGCCGCACGCCGGCCAGCGGGTGTTTGGCCATCACCCGGTCGTCGTAGATCGAGACTTTCTCGGCCTCCACCTCCTCGGCGACGATCGGCAGCATCGCCGAGCGTTGTCGGGCGATCGAGACCGGGGCGGCGATCTCGTAGCGGAAGAGTTCGCCGAGAGCCTCGCCGGCCGCGACGCTGCGGATTGCGGCCACGCCTTCGCGATCGAAGTCGGCGGTTGCCTCGTCCATCGCCAACTCTTCCATCGGCCGGCGGGGGGCCGGGGCGGCCAGAGCCTTTCGCTGCATCTCGGCCCTGGCGAGCTGCCGGCCGTCGCGCAACTCGTTAGCGGCCGCGGCAAACTCCCGTTGCGCGGCCTCCATGTCTTGGCCATACACCTGCGGGGCGAGCGATGCGTAGAGTTCCGGCTCGACCACCGGCCGCGGCACGTAGAGCGGCCGGTAGAGGTCCATCACGAACGAGATTGGCCGCCCGCTCACCAGCGCCATCCGCACGTCCTTCCAGTCGCGGTCGGTCGTGTTCTCGACGATCGCCCAGCCCTGGAGCAGGGCCTTGCCTGTCTGCGGCTCGTCGGCCGCCTCGCCGCCGAGCACGAGCCGGTAGCTCGTCTTCCAGACGGGCGACTCCTGCACGTAGCCCACGCGGACAGGCCGCTCGCCCTCGCCCATGAAGGCGAGCGACACCGACTTCTTCTCGCTGTCGTGACCGAGGGCGAGCACCGCGAGCGCCTGCTCGAGTTCCCGCTGGAGCCGCTCGTCGAGCAGCCGGATCCGTGTGATCCCGTCGAGGGGAAGCGTCCGCAAGCCCTCGGCCGTGAGGATCGTGATGAACTCCTTCTCGACCGTGCGTTCGTCGCCGACGGGCACCTGCCGTTTCTCGACGCCCACGATCGTGCCGGTCGCCGGAGTGGCCGCCTCGACCTCGATCCGCTCGCCCCGCAGTCGGCCGAGGATTTTTCCGATCGAGGGATCGTCGGTGAGGTCGATGGCGAACGTGCCGAGGGTCTTGGTGATCGGGTCGCGGGAGGCGTAGCTCACCGCCGGCACGGTGCCGCCGCCGAGGTCCTCGACCACCATGCTCTTGAGTAGGTCGTTGACGTTCTCGGCCCGAAAACTCATCTCGACCGTCGCGTCGCCGGTCACCTTCCCGCCGTGCTGAAAGTAGCCGACGCCCGAGGTGAAGAGCACGACCTTCTCCAGGGGCAGGTCGGCGGCGGCCGGCTCGGCGGCCGAGAGGACACCCGGCGGAAGCAGCAGGGCCGGCAGGGCCAGCAGGACGAGCGGGCGGGCGATGGCGGGCATGGGAGAAGCTCCAAGACGGGCTCGCAAAATGCGATGAATAGTTCGTGAGATGCGCCGATCCGGCGAAAGGTTCCCACCGGGCGGGTCGCGGGGCAAATTCCCGGCCCGGAACGGCGTTCCTGCAGGACATCTGGCGGCCGGGATTCCGACGGCAGTCCGCTCAACCCCGAGTCAGCAGGTCTGCGATCCGGCGGCCGGGGGCGGTCATCGCCAGCCGGGCGAGGGCCGCGGTCGTGACGAGGCGGCGACGGGGCCCGGCAGCCCCAGATTCGCCGACCGGTCGGGCGACCACCCGGCAGGTGATCCGGTGGTGGGTCACCGAGTAGACGACCGTGCCGAGAAGCCGGTCTCCGCGAACGCGAGCCTCCCCCTTCACCGCCCGCGGGAAATCCCAGAGGCCCTCCCACCACTCGCCCGCCTGCCTTCGCTCGACGACGACCCGGCTGCCCCGTTCCAGCACGAGCGCAGTCTCCCGAATCTGCTGCACCGGCCGCTGTCGCGGCAGCGCCGGAATCTCCTCGACCCGGCCGGTCGCCCGGGCGACACACGGCCCGGCCAGCGGGCAGTTCTCGCACCGCGGCTGGGTGACCGTGCAGACCATCGCGCCGAGATCCATCACGGCCTGATTGAAGAGGCCGGCGTTTCGCCGGGGTACAAACTCGGCGGCGACCTGCCAGAGCGGCTCATCGCCTGCACCCCCCACTTGCTCGGTATGGCCGACGAGCCGGGCGAAGACCCGCCGGCTATTGGCCTCGAGGATTGGCTCAGGCTGGTCAAAGGCGATCGAGGCGATCGCCCCGGCGGTGTAGCGGCCGATTCCCGGCAGCGTGCGAAGCTCGGCGGCCGTCTGCGGAAAGGCCCCGCCCCACTCGCTGACTACCGCCTTGGCTGCCGCATGCAACTGCCTGGCCCGCCGGTAGTAGCCGAGGCCCTCCCAGGCCTTGAGCACATCTCGCTCCGGAGCGGCAGCCAGGGCCGCCACGTCGGGAAACCGCTCCATGAATCGCGTGAAATACTCCCGCACCCGCTCGACCTGGGTCTGCTGAAGCATGATCTCGCTGACCCAGACGCGGTAGGGATCGCGGCTCTCCCGCCAGGGGAGGTCGCGGCGGTGCCTCCGGTACCAGGCCAGAAGGGGCCGAGCCGCGTTGCTGGGCGGCACCACCGCGCTGCTGTGGGCAGCGGCTGGCTTTGCCCAGGTTGCAAACCTGGGCCCACGTTTCGTCGCGCGGCCGGGCCCACGTTTCGCCATCAACGCGGTCTCCTGCACATGTGGGGGCAGGCTTGCAGCCTGCCCAGTTCCGATCGACACCGCCGGCAGTGTAATCTCGTCGCACCATCCCCTCCCGCAGCCCTGCATGACCGCCGACAACTCCCGCCGCCGTCGCGGCAAGCGGCCCTCGGCCGACCGCATCACGCTGACCCGCCGCGAGGTCTCAGACGGGGCTGCCTGGGAGATCGTGCAGCCTCGCTGTGCCCGCAACCGCCGCGACGACATTGCGGAGGTCGAGGCGATGATCGAGGCGGCCGAGACCGAGATCGCCCGCGACGAACTCGTCTGGCTCCTCTCAGAGTGCCCCGACTTTCTTGAGGCCCATGTCCAACTCGGCCTGATCGCGCTCGAGGAAGGCGATCCGAAGCTCGCCCGCGGTCACTTCGGCCGAGCCTACGAACTCTGCCTCCGGGCCCTCGAGGCCGCCGGCGGTGGCTCCCTCCCATACGAACTGCCCGGCAACCGCCCCTTCCACGAAGCGGCGAAAGGACTCGTGCACTGCCTGCTTGAGACCAACCGCCGAAAGATGGCTGCCGACGTCTGCCGACGCATCGCACCGCTCGATCCGGCCGATCCACTCGGCATCCAGAAGCTCCTCGGGCGGTGAACCGCCGATCGCATATGCTCTGAACCAATGGTTGGGACGCATCGCATCGGGTGGGCAGGTCGCCGGGCATGACAACTCCGAAGTTCATCGTGCTCGAAGGCATGGACGGCGCGGGCAAGTCGTCGCAGGTTGCCTCGCTCGTCGAGTACCTCAGGCAAAGCGGCTGCCGCGTCACCACCTGCCGCGATCCTGGCGCGACCCCGGCCGGCGACGCGATCAGGGCGATTCTCCTCGATCGCCATGACCTCCACCTGACGGCCACCGCCGAGATGCTCCTCTACATGGCGGCCCGGGCCCAGCTGGTGACCGAGGTGATCGAGCCGGCGCTGGCTCGCGGCGAGTGGGTCGTTTCGGACCGCTACCTGCTGTCGAACATCGTCTACCAGGGCCACGCCGGCGGCCTCGATCCCGAGGCGATCCGGGCGGTCGGGCAGGTGGCCACCGTCGGCCGGCTTCCCGATCTTGCCATCGTCCTCGACGTCGATCTTGCCACGGTGGCTGCACGGCTCGACCGGCCGCTCGACAAGCTCGAGAGCCGGGGCGACGGCTACCGCGAGCGGCTCCGCGAGGGTTATCGCCGTGAGGCGGCGGCTGCCCCCGACACGATCCACATCCTCGATGCGACGAGGCCACCGGCGGAGGTCGCCGCGGCGATTCGCCGCACGCTTGCCGAGCGGTTTCCCGAACTGGCCTCGTTTTCGCGATGATAGCGATCCGCTGCTGCGGCCTCGAGCAGCCCGTCCGGAGGCCGCAAGCCTTCGGAAACGTTCCGACACGCCGAGAACTGCCGAGAACTCGTTTTCTGGCCAAGTCTCGGGCTGAGTGGCATACTTTAGGTGACGCGTTGATTCCCGCCGATCGACCCCGGTTCATTCCCATCGTGGGGTCCGCGTCTGACCCGCCCGAACGGCCGGCCAGACGGCGACGCGGGTGTTTTCCCGAAAGCCCCTCCGGAGTTCGGTGATGAAACACTCGAAGATCCTCGCGGCCGGCCCGGCCGCAATGCTCGGGGCAGCGGCGTTCGGCCTGGGCGTAGCCGCGACCGCCACCGCGGCAACGCCCGATTTCAATCACGACGTCCGCCCGGTCCTCTCCAACCGCTGCTTCAAGTGCCACGGGCCGGATGAAGACAACCAGGAGGCCGGGCTGCGGCTCGACCTGCGGGAGGCGGCGATCAGCGAACTCGACAGCGGCGAGCGGGCGATCGTGCCGGGCCACGCCAACGCGAGCGAACTCATCGCCCGGATCACCAGCGACGACGCCGACCTCGTGATGCCGCCGCCGCACACGAAGATTTTGCTCTCTGCGGCAGAAAAGCAGGTTTTGATCGATTGGATCGAGGCAGGGGCCGAGTATGCCCCCCACTGGGCCTTTGTGAAGCCGAAGAGCCCACAGCCGCCGGCTGTTGAGAACGCTGCCTGGCCGCGGACCGCGATCGACAGGTTCGTCCTCGCCCGGCTGGAGGCCGAGGGGCTCACTCCCGCGCCGGCGGCCGATCGGGCCACGCTCTGCCGCCGGGTGCATCTCGATTTGATCGGCCTGCCGCCCTCGCCGGAAGTGCTTGCCGAGTTTCTGGCCGACACGTCGCCTGATGCCTACGAGCAGCTCGTCGACCGGCTGCTCGCCAGCCCCCGCTACGGCGAACGCTGGGCGAGAAAGTGGCTCGACCTCGCCCGCTATGCCGACACCAACGGCTACGAGAAGGACCGCCCCCGCACCATCTGGCCCTGGCGAGACTGGGTGATCCGCAGCCTCAACGACGACATGCCCTTCGACGCCTTCACGATCCGTCAGATCGCCGGCGACATGCTGCCTGAGCCGAGCGTCGACGACATCATCGCCACCGGCTTCCATCGCAACACGATGCTCAACGAGGAAGGGGGCATCGACCCGCTGGAGTTCCGTTACCTTGCGGTCGTCGATCGGGTGGGCACCACCGGCACCACCTGGCTGGGGCTGACCACCGCATGCGCCCAGTGCCACACCCACAAGTACGATCCGCTGACCCACACCGACTACTTTTCGCTCTTCGCCCTGCTCAACAATGCCGACGAGCCGGAGTGGATCATTCCCGGCCCCGAGCGGTCGCGGCGGCTCGCCGAGACTCAGGCCAGGATTGAATCGCTCTGGCGTGCACTCCCGGGCCACTGGCCGGCCGCCGACCCGCAGGCGACGCAGCTGGCCGGTTCGAGCGAGCCCGGGGCCGCCGCGGGTGGCGCTGCCCGCCGGCAACTCGGCCTCGCCGAGCGGTTCGACCGCTGGCGTCGGGAGGAGCAGGCCAAGGCGGTCGACTGGCACGTGGTCCGGCCCGACGCGTTGGAAAGCACGATGCCCCACCTGCGGGTGCTCGATGACGGCTCGGTGCTCGCCAGCGGCGACCAGACCAAGAGCGACGCCTACACGATCTCGCTGCCTCGGGTCGACATGCCGGTCAGGGCGATCCGGCTCGAGGTCCTGCCGCATGAGTCGCTGCCGGCCTGGGGCCCGGGCCTGTGTGCCTACGAGGGGCCACGGGGTGACTTCTTCCTCTCGGAACTGGAAGTGCGGGTGCCGCCCCAGGCCACCCGCATCGAGGTCGCTCGGGCCAGCGAGTCGTTTGGCGGCACCGCCGCCCACGGCAAGGGGGCTCGCGGAGCCGCCGCCGCGGTCGACGGCGTGATGTCGAGCGGCTGGAGCACCAACGGCCGCCAGGGCCGGGCCGAGGCGGCCGTCTTCGAACTGGCCGAGCCGATTCCTGCCGGTGAGCCGATCGTGGTCACGCTGCGGTTCGAGCGGCACTTCGCCTGCCCGCTGGGGAGGTTCCGGCTCTCGCTCAGCGGCGCGGTGGGAGCCGAGGCCCGCGGCCACACCGCCGAGGTCGAGGCCGCGCTGGTCAAGCCGGCGGCGGCCCGTACGGCCGCCGAACGCGAGGCGATCCTGCGACGGTTCCTCGCGACCGCTCCGGAGGTGAGCGACCGCGTCCAGGAGATCGAGCGGCTCGAGGCGAGTCTGCGGGGCGGGCTCTCGACGCTCGTGATGCAGGAACGGCCGGCCGACAATCCCCGTCCCACCTGTCGCCACCACCGGGGCGAGTTCACCCAGCCGGAAGAGGCGGTCTCACCGGCGGCCCCGGCCTTCCTGCCGCAGCTGCCTGCCGACGCCCCGGCCGACCGCCTGGCCCTCGCGAAGTGGCTCGTCTCCCCGGACAACCCGCTGACCGCCCGGGTCACGGTCAACCGCCACTGGCAGGCCTTCTTCGGGCGGGGGATCGTGAAGACCGTCGAAGACTTCGGCTACCAGGGCGAGATGCCGAGCCACCCGGCACTGCTCGACTGGCTAGCGGTGGCGTTCATGACCCCGGCCGACGAGGGCGGCCTCGGCTGGTCGTTCAAGCGGCTCCATCGCCTGATCGTCACCAGCAGCACCTATCGGCAGGCCTCGGCCGTGAGCGACCGGCTCGCCGAACGCGACCTTGAAAATCGGCTGCTCGCCCGGGGCCCGCGGGTGCGGCTCGAGGCAGAGGTGATTCGCGACTCGCTGCTGGCGGCAGCGGGACTGCTCTCCGACAAGATGTATGGCCCCGGCGTGCGGCCGCCGCAGCCGGCGGGCGTGACCGAGGTGGCCTTCGGGAAGCCGAAATGGAAGCCCAGCGGCGGCGAGGACCGCCACCGCCGCGGCATCTACACGTTCCGCAAGCGAACCGCCCCCTTCGCCTTCACCGCAACCTTCGACGGCCCGTCGGGCGAGGCCTGCGTCGCCCGACGCGAGGTTTCCAACTCGCCGCTGCAGGCCCTCACGCTCCTCAACGATCCGATGTTCATCGAGATCGCCCGGGCCTTGGGAGCGGCGGCGATTGACGCGGCCGCCGACGATGCCGGCCGGCTGGAGGCCCTGGCGGTGCGGCTCTTCTCGCGGCCGCTGGGCGAGGAGGAGATCGGGCTGTTCGCGGCCTACCTCGACTCCCAGCGGGAACGGCTCGCCGCGGGTGAACTCGACGCGGCCCGGCTCGCCGGCGGCACGCCGGATGAGAGCCTGCGGGAACGGGCCGCCTGGATGCTCATGGCGCGGGCGATGATGAACCTGGACGAAACAATCGTGAAGAGGTGACCCGATGAACCCCCAGCTCGACATCACCCGGCGGCATTTCTTCTCCGACTGCGGGATCGGCGTGGGCAAGATCGCCCTGGCAGGTCTGCTCTCCGGAGCCCTCCGGCAGCCCGCGCGAGCCGGGAGGCCGGCCTCGCCGCTGGCCCCGCGTCCACCGCATTTCCCGGGCAAGGCCAAGGCGGTGATCCAGCTGTTCATGGCCGGGGCTCCCAGCCAGCTCGAGCTGTTCGACCACAAGCCCAAGCTCGCCGAAATCGAGGGCCGGCCGATCCCGCCGGAGGTGATCGGCAGCCAGCGGTATGCCTTCATCCGGCCCGATGCGGCGGTCCTCGGGCCGCGGTATCGCTTTGCCCGGCACGGCCAGAGCGGGGCCGAGATTTCCGAGATGCTTCCGCAGCTGGCGACGGTCGTCGACGAGATCGCGATCGTGAAGAGCTGCCGCACCGACCAGTTCAACCACGCCCCGGCCCAGATCTTCATGAACTGCGGCTTTGCCCAGCCTGGCCGGCCGAGCATGGGCTCCTGGGTGACCTACGGCCTCGGCAGCGAGAGCGACGAACTGCCCGCCTTCGTGGTGATGAGCACCGGGTCGGGAATCAGCGGCGGGAGTGCCAACTGGTCGAGCGGCTTCCTGCCGAGCGTCTACACCGGCACCCGCTTTCGCAACGCCGGCCCGCCGATCCTCAACGTCGCCTCACCGCAGGGTGCCGACCGCCAGCTGGCGGCCGAGACCCTGGGGCTCGTCTCGGCGGTCAACCGCCGGCGGCTCGCCGCCGATGGCGACCCGGAAATCGCCACCCGGATCGCGGCCTACGAGATGGCCCACCGGCTCCAGACGTCGGCGCCGGAACTGATGAACCTCGCCGACGAAACCCCCGAAACGCTGGCCCTCTACGGCTGCGATCCAGCCAAGGCGAGCTTTGCCCGGGCCTGCCTCGTCGCCCGCCGGCTGGTGGAGCGGGGCGTGCGGTTCGTCACGATCTACCACGAGGGCTGGGACGCCCACTCCGACGTGGCCGGCAACGTGAAGAACAACTGCGGGGCCACCGACCGCGGCTCGGCTGCCCTGGTGGCCGATCTCAAGCGGCGGGGCATGCTCGACGAGACGCTCGTGGTCTGGGGCGGCGAGTTCGGCCGCACGCCGATGGTGGAGTCGAGTGCCGTGCTCGGCCGCTCGATGGGCCGCGATCACCATCCCAACGCCTTCACGATGTGGCTCGCCGGGGGAGGCATCAAGGGGGGCGTGACCTACGGCGAGACCGATGAACTCGGCTTTCACATCGCCCGCGACGAGGTTCACGTGCACGACCTGCAGGCCACGATCCTGCACTGCCTCGGCCTCGACCATGAGCGGCTGACCTACCGCTACCAGGGCCGCGACTTCCGGCTGACCGACGTGCACGGCCACGTGGTCAACGGAATCCTGGCCTGATGCGGGAGAATGCGTGGATGGCGTGGCAAGGCATCGAGGGGCATGACGCGGTCGCGAAGGCCTTCGCCGGGACGGAGGCCCGCGGCCGGATCGCCGGCTCGTACTTGTTTATCGGTCCGGCCGGGGTCGGCAAGGGGGCCTTCGCCCTGGCCCTGGCCCGGGCCCTGGTCTGCCTCGAGCCGCGGCCCGGCCTCGAGGCCTGCGGGCTGTGTGCTTCATGCCGCCAGGCGGCGGTCGGCAGTCATCCCGACATCGACGTCGTCGCCAGGCCGCCCGAGAAGTCGACGATTCCGCTGGAAGCGTTCATTGGTGACACGGCCCACCGGATGCGGGAGGGGCTCTGCTGGCGGCTGCTGCTCAAGCCGGTCGCGGGAAGCCGAAAGGTGGCGATCGTGCTCGACGCCGATCATTTGGCGGACGAGGCGGCCAACTGCCTCCTCAAGACACTCGAGGAGCCGCCCCCCGGGGCGGTGATCATCCTGGTGGGCACCGGGCTCGAGCGGCAACTGCCGACGATCCGGTCACGCTGCCAGGTGGTTCGGTTTCGGCCGCTCGCCGTCGACGCGGTGCAGCGGCTGGTCGGCGAGGTACTCAGGAAACGCGGCGAGGAGATCGACGAGGCCGCCATCGCCGCAGCCGCGGCCGCCTCAGGCGGCAGCCTCGATCGGGCCCTGCTCCTGCTTGATCCAGAACTGGGGGCCTTTCGCGGCCGGCTGCTGGAACTGCTCTCCGCCCACCCATTGCGGGGCGTGGAGTTGGCCCGTGAGGTCACGGCCCTTGTCGACGCCGCCGGCAAGGATGCCCCGCCGAGGCGGGCTCGGCTGGCGGCGATCCTCGAATCCGCCCTCGACTTCTATCGGGCCGCCGTCCGCCAGGCCGCCCTGGGGGAACAGCCCGACGACGCCATCCTGGCCGCCGCCGTGGCCAGCTGGTCCGGAGACTCTGAGGCGGCGACCGCGGCAATCGAACAGACCCTCGAGGCGCTGGTCGCCATTGATCGCAACGCCCACCTCCCGACCCTGATCGATGCCTGGACGGCGGTGCTCGAGGCACCGCGGCTCGCCTATCTTTCCTGAGTTGCCGGCCGATCCGCATCCCGTCCGGCCGCTGGAAAACCCTGCGGGCTGATTCCGGAGAAATCGATTCTTCGGGTCGCGGCGGTCGATTGTTTTCGGCGGGGAGCGGCTGCCGCCGTGACGCATGATGCGACTCACGGCGTCGGCTGCCCGGTGGAACATGCCAGGGAGGGCTGTTTCACGGCCAGTCGGACAGGCGGACGGGATCGATGCGGAGAAGACGCCGAAACGCCGGGCGGCGGGAGCGGGTGTTGGCCGCGGTGGCGTTGCTGGTCGGCATCGCGGCGGTGGCCCGCGCGGTGGTGGCCGGTGAGGCCAGTCCGGGGGCAGGCCAGGATCTGCCGCTTGCCGCACCGCTCCCCGGGGCCGCTTTCAATGACCCGGACAGCGTCAACTGGGTGGACGTGCCCTCCGAGCAGCCCGCCGGGGAGACGCGATCGTCTTCCCGGCTCTTGGGTCGCCTCGCCGAGCGGCGGGCGGATCTTCGCCCAACGACGGCGGGGGAATCGGCACGGCCGACCGCGGCGTCATCGTTTGCCGGCCGCATCCGCGGCCGCCTGCGGGGCGAGGGGCGAATCGCCAGAGCCCTAACGCCGGCTGTCGGTGAGGCGCAGGCCTCGGAGGCGGCGGTGTCTGACGGTTGGCCGACACCCGATCGGCTGCTCGACGAACTGGAAGACCTGGCTGCCATGGCGGGGCCGGGGGAGGCCGGCCGCGTGGCTTCGTGGGCTGATCGAACGCTCGCGGCGGTGATCAGCACTCTCGACACGGATGGTCCAGACGATCCGCGATCAGCCGGCCTGCTGGTCTCGATGGGCGAGCAGGTCGCCACCGGCATGGTGACCGCGGAGGCAGGGCTGCCGCCGCAGTTGGCGAGCGAGACTCGCCGGGCGGCGCTGGCGGTGGCTCGGCGGGTGGCGGTCTGGCGGGCGGCTTGCGACTGGTGCGGGGTTGCCGTGGACGAGCCGGCTGCCCGGCCCAATGACGTGGGGCTGCTGCTCGGTGCCCGGCCGGTCGCCGATGAAGTCACCCGGCTGCTCTGCTTCATCGAGCGATACGAGACATCCGGTGCCGCCGACGACGCGTCGGCGGTGAAGGCGGCCTTGGCTGGAATCGCTGAATCCTCATCACCCCGGGCGGCCGACCTGAGGCGGGCCGTCTCCGATCATTACCTCGCTCCCAATGTCCGGATCGCCGTCCACCGGGAACTCGTCGAGCAGCTCCTGCCGGAGGCGACGGTCTCCAGCGGCGGCTTCCAGGACTTCATCCTCGGCCGGCCCGTGCGTGGCCGCCGCACGGTCGAGCAGTCGACCGGCATCCGGTTCGTACCAAATGCCAGTGAGATCCGGATGGAACTGGTCATCAACGGCCAGGTAGCCGCCCGGACGATCACCGAGTCGGGGCCGGTCACGATCCACTCGGCCAGCCAGGGCAACTTCATCGTCGTCAAGCCGGTGCACGTCACGCCGGAGGGGCTGGCCGTGGGTAGGTCGCGGGGCAACGCCTCGACGCGGGCCCGGCTGGCCAGCGTCGAGACGAGCTTTGACGCGGTGCCGATCATGGGATCGCTCGTCCGCACGATCGCCCGCAACCAGCACGATGACTCCCGGGCCGAGGCCAGCCGCGAGGCGAGCAGCAAGACCGTCGGCATGGCCTGCCGGGAGGTCGACGAACAGGCAGGCCCCAGGCTCGAGGAAATGGCGGAGCGGATTCGGGAACGCGTCTGGGAGCCGCTGGTCAAACTCGGCCTCGAGCCAACACCGGTCGCCCTCAAGACCTCGGAGGACGTGGCCAGCCTGCGGCTGCGGCTGGCGGCCGATACCCAACTGGCGGCCCACACGCCCCGGCCCCGGGCCCCGGGCAACTCGCTCTTGAGCATGCAGCTGCATGAGACGGTGGCCAACAACTCGCTCAACCGGTTCCAGTTGGCGGGCCGGCGGCTCGAGCTTCCAGAACTCGCCCGCGTGGTCTGCGAGAAACTCGGGATCGAGCCGAGGGTGCCGGAGGATCTGCCCGACGGGGTGGCCGTCACCTTCGACGACGACGATCCCTTGCGGGTCGAATGTCGCGACGGGCTGGTGCATGTCCGCGTGGCCCTCGACGCGATCGAGAGCGGCCGCCGCAACTGGTACGACCTCGTCGCCCAGGTCGCCTACAAGCCGGTGACCGTCGGGCCCCAGGTCTTTCTGGAGCGGGAGGGCCCGGTGCAGATTGGCGGCCCCGGCCACACCGGCCGGATGGAGATCGGCCTGCGGGTGATCTTCGGGAAGATCTTCGCCAAGGAGCGGTCGCTGTCGATCATCCCGGCCACGATCGTCGACAATCCCAAGCTGGCGGGCATGCGGGCGGTGCAGGCGGTGGCCACTGACGGCTGGCTGGCGATCGCCCTGGCCGAGCCGACAGCCAACGTGACCGGAGCCCCGGCCGGCCCCTCGTCGACCGCCGCCGCCCCGCTGCCCGCCGACCGCCGGATTCTCCACCGCTGAGTGGCCCGATGCTGCCGGCGGGCGGCCAGTTCGGCCGGGTGGCGGGCCAGTCGAAGCGGCCACACGTCGACTGTTACACTCCGCGGTTTCCAGCCCCGCTGCATCCCCCGGAGCCAGACGCCGCCGATGACCACCGCCGACCCGCAGGCCTTCCGCACCGAATCCGACAGCATGGGGACGGTGAACGTCCCTGCCGACCGCTACTGGGGCGCCCAGACGGAGCGGTCGCGAGACAACTTCAAGATCGGCGTCGAGCGGTTCGTCTGGGGCCGGCCGGTCATCCGGGCCCTCGGCATTCTCAAGAAGGCCGCCGCCCTGGCCAACGGTGAGCTCGGCCAGCTGCCCGCCGACAAGGTACGGCTGATCACCGCAGCGGCCGACGAGGTGATCGCCGGAAGGCTCGACGACCACTTTCCGCTGGTGGTCTTCCAGACCGGCAGCGGCACCCAGTCGAACATGAACGCCAATGAGGTGATCTCCAATCGGGCGATCGAGATGGCCGGCGGCCAGATGGGCTCCAAGCAGCCGGTCCATCCCAACGACGATGTCAACCGCGGCCAATCGTCGAACGACACCTTCCCCACCGCGATGCACATTGCCGCCGTCGAGGTGATCCACGGCCGCCTGCTGCCAGCCGTGCGGGCCCTCCGGGAGGTCTTCTCCGAGCTCGAGGTGCAGTATCGCGACGTGGTCAAGATCGGCCGCACCCACCTCCAGGACGCCACCCCGATCACGCTCGGCCAGGAGATCTCCGGCTGGCGGGCCCAGCTCGACGACCGGATGGCCGGCCTCGAACGGGCCCTGCCCGGGCTCTATGAACTCGCGATCGGCGGCACCGCCGTCGGCACCGGCCTCAACGCCCACCCCAAGTTTGGTGACACCGCCGCCGACCACATCGCCCGGGAAACGGGCCACGCCTTCGTTTCGGCACCCAACAAGTTTGCCGCCCTCTCGGCCCACGACGCCCTGGTGGAGGTGAGTGCCGCCGAGCGGGGCCTGGCGATGGCCCTGCTCAAGATCGCCAACGACATCCGTTGGCTGGCCAGCGGCCCCCGCTGCGGAATCGGCGAGATCACGATCCCCGAGAATGAGCCGGGCAGCTCGATCATGCCGGGCAAGGTGAACCCCACCCAGTGCGAGGCGATGACGATGGTCTGCGCCCAGGTGTTCGGGAACGACGCGGCCGTCGCCTTCGCCGGCAGCCAGGGCAACTTCCAGCTCAACGTCTACAAGCCGGTGATGATCCACAACGTCCTCGAGAGCGCCGAGCTGATCGCCGACGCCTGCGACTCGATGCGGATCCACTGCGCGGAGGGGATCAAGCCGAACCTCGAGCGGATCAAGCATCACCTCGACGACTCGCTGATGCTGGTGACGGCCCTCAACACCCACATCGGCTACGAGAACGCCGCCAAGATCGCCAAAAAGGCCCATGCCGATGGGACCAGCCTCAAGGAGGCGGCGATCGCCCTCGGCCTGGTGACGGCCGAGCAATACGACCAATGGGTCGTGCCGGTCGAAATGACCGGCCCGCTGCGGTCGTAACCAGGGTTCACCTCACGCAAGCTCGGGGTGGGCCCGTACCATCTCGCCGGACGGGACGGCGGGCCACGGCCCCCAACCAACGAAAAAGGGGACAGGCACCTCGCTGCGCTCGGAGCCAGTCCCCTTTTCGTTCCAGCGAAACCTAGATCGCCGCTGCTGCTGTCTCGCCGGTGCGGATCCGGACGACCTCGGCGAGGTTGGTGACGAAAATCTTGCCGTCACCCACCTGGCCGGTGCGGGCCGTTGCCATGATCTTGCTGATCACGTTCTGGGCCTCGTCGTCGCTGACCACGACCTCCATCTTGACCTTGGGCAGGAAGTCCACCGAATACTCCGCGCCACGGTAGGTCTCGGTGTGGCCCTTCTGCCGGCCGAACCCGCGAACCTCGGTGACGGTCATCCCCTTGACTCCCAACGCGTTGAGTGCGTCCTTGACCTCTTCAAGCTTGAAGTGCCGAATGATGGCCTCGATCTTTTTCATCGTCGCTGTCTCCTCGTTGTTCGGCCCCTCGAGGGGCCGCCGTGTGTCTCCGGCCGATCCGCTGACCGGCCTTTTCCGCCGCCATTGAGATGTGCAACTGGCGTGCCAAAAAGCCCGTTTGGTTTTCTCTCGGGAAAGAACCCGTTTTCCCGGACTGAACTGTCACGATCGCGAGACGCGTTGCACCCTGACGCCCAGCGTTCGGTCGGCCGTCTGCCCAAAAAAGCCGCATCCGGCCATGAAACTTGCAGCATTCGCGCCGGCGTGACAGCCTTCCGCCGGCGTCTTCACGGCGCGACGCGGCCTGCGGTGCGGGGAATCCTTCACCGCGGGGGCAGGCTTGCAGACTGCCCAGCCCCTGGCCTCAGAGCCCCGCGGCTCCCGTCGTCTCCCGCTCCCGCTCTTGCTTGCGGGCCGGAAACTCGACGACAACCAGGCACTGGCCCGCCGGATCAAAGGCGTATTCCTGGTAGTAAGGCAGCATCGGGAGCCGAATCTCGTCCGGCTGGCCCGCCGCGATGATCCGCCGCATGAACTCGGCATGAGTTTTCGGCTTCGAGCCGTGTTCGGCGGCGTCGAGTTTCATCTTGTGCTCTACCGCCAGAATCGAGATCTGCCCCGCCGCTGCTCGATGCGCTCCGGTGATCGCGTCGAGTCCGCTGCGTGGTGCCCCCGCCTCGACCACGACTCCTCCCTCCGCCGTGGCCGCCGCCAGGTCCAGCACGTTCTGGGTCGTCTTGCCGAGGGTCGCTCGCGGCTGGGCGGCCTGCCGGGCCTCGGGCTCGGCCGGAGCCGGCGGCGGCTCGCAGCCGGCGATGCCTGCCGCCAGGGGCAGGAGCATGAGCAGCGGCGAAGAGCGGCAGCGGCGGAAATGCATCGTGAACCTCATGTCATCGCGGTGATCAAAACGCCGGTGGCGTCGGCAGCCTCCGGCCGGTGAGTGTTTCGGTTGGACGAACCAGCAACCTCCAGGAGTCTACGCGACCGGACATACGCGGTGCGATCGGCCTCGCTCAGCCGGCCGCGTCCTGACGCTGCCCCGGCCTGATCCCTCCGAGGGCTTCGGCCAGAATGCTCGCCAGCGCTTCATCGGCCAGCGGGCAGGGGTTGCCCTTCATGCTGCTGGCCTGTTTCGACTTGGCGACGACCGCGGCAATGTCGGCCGGGGTCATGCCGCAGGCAGCCAGCGGAGGAACCGCCAGCTCGGCCACCAGCGTTCGCACCCAAACGGCACCGGCCTCGGGACTCGCATCGGCCGCCGCCGTCAGCAGCCGGGCGACCTCGGCGTAGCGACGCAGCGTCTCCGCGTCGCCGCGGTCGCGGGCCGCCGCAATGTTGGCCTCCATTACGCCCGGGAGGAGGATCCCGCAGACCGCCCCATGGGCCGCGGAGAACATCCCGCCGATCAGGCCGGCGAAGCCATGGACCGCGCCCAGCCCGGCATTGGCCAACGCCAGCCCTCCGCAGAGACTGGCCAGGCTCATCGCCTCGCGGGCCTCCAGCCGCGTGGGATCACTGCAGGCTGTCCGAAGCGCCTCGGCGACGCGGGGCAGACCCGTGCGACAGACGGCATCGGTCAGCGGCTGCCGCTTGACCGACACAAACGGCTCGATCAGTTGGGCCAGGGCATCCAGCCCGGTGGTGGCAGTGATGCCCGGTGGCAACGAGAGCGTGAGTTCCGGATCGATCAGGGCCACCCGCGGCAGCATCGCGGGGCTCCGCAGGCTCACCTTGACCCGCTGCTCGAGGCCGGCCAGGACGGCGTTCTTGGTGACCTCTGAGCCGGTGCCGGCGGTCGTGGGCACCGCCACGCAGGGCAGGGGTTCTGCAGCCAGCGGCCTGCCCCGGCCGATGACCTCCAGGTAGTCGAGCAGGTCGCCCGGCTGCGTCGCCAGGGCCGCGATCGCCTTCGCGGCATCAACGGCACTGCCACCGCCCAGGCCGAGCACCACCTCACAGCGGTGCTCGCGGGCCGCGGCCGCCCCCGCCCGGGCGTCGGCGAGCGTCGGCTCGCCGGCCACCGCGATGTCGGCGGCCCGGATGAGGCCCTGCTCGGCAAGCAGGGGATCGAGCCAGGAATCGTGCCGCCGGCCGGCCCCGCCGACGACCAGCACCCGCCGGCCCAGGCCCGCCACGATCTCGCCCAGGCCTCGTCGCGATCCGGAGCCGAAGACGATCCGGCCAGCTGTCGCAAACTCGAAGGCCAGCCCCATCACCAGCCCGCATCGTCGGGGTGGAGGTTGTCGTATTTCAGGCTCGAGCGGGGCTCGGCCATCATCTCGGCGACCGCGTCCCGCCACGTGGCGTAGTGGGCCGTCTCCTTGTGGGCCAACGCCGCCTCCGGCGAGCGATAGACCTCCACCAGCACGAACCGCCGCGGGTCATCCTGCTGCCTCACCACATCGAAGCGAGCGACGCCGGGCTCGCCGAGACTGGCCCGGGCGTTGGCCAGCGTCGCCTCCTCAAAGGCAGCCTCACAGCCGGGCTTCACATGGACAAAGACGTGAACGATGTGCATGGGTGTGCTCTCTGGCGGTGTCGCTGGCGTGACTCCGAGCCGCAAGTATAAGGCGGGTTCCTCTCGCGAACCCGTATTCCGGGCGTCCTCGAGTTGGAAAAGGGTACAGGCACCTCGCTTCGCTCGGAGCCAGTCCCCTTTTCCATAGCAGCCCGCACAACGCTTCACGCCTCCCGAATCCGGAACCCGGCGGCGTCGAGCGAGTGGTTCTTCATCAGCCGGTAGAGCGTGCCCCGGGGAATGCGGGCCTCGCGGGCCGCGGCTGAGACATCGCCGAGATGCCGCGTCAGCAGGTCGGTGAGAAACTCCCGCTCGAACCGGGCGACGTGTTCCGCACGCCGGGCGAAGAAGCCGACGGCCTCGGCCTCGGGCTCCGCCGCCCGACCGGCCGCCGTCACCACCTCGTCCGGGAGATCGTCGATGCCGGCGGTCGGTGAGCGGCTCATCGCCAGTGCTCGCCGGACGACGTTCTGAAGTTCCCGCACGTTGCCCGGCCAGTGGTAGTTCTTGAGCACTTGGTAGACGTCGGTCGAGAGGCCCCCGGCCGGGCGGCCCATCTCCTGGGCAGCCTTGTTGGCGAAATGCTCGGCCAAGAGGCCTATGTCATCGCCGCGGACTCGCAGCGGAGGCAGGTCGATCCGTACGACGTTGATCCGGTAGAAGAGATCGCGGCGAAAATCGCCGGCCGCCACCATTGCGTCGATCGGCCGGGAGGTCGCCGCGACCACGCGGACGTCGACGGGGTTCTCCTGGCGGGCTCCCACCCTGCGGACCCGCCGCTCTTGAAGGACCCGCAGCAGCTTGGCCTGGAGGGGCAGCGGCAGTTCGCCGACCTCGTCGAGGAAGAGCGTGCCGCCATCGGCAAACTCGATCAGGCCCATGCGGCGGGCGTCGGCACCGGTGAAGGCGCCCCGTTCGTGGCCGAAGAGTTCGCTTTCCATCAGCGCATCGGGAATCGCACCGCAGTCGACCGGGACAAACGGGCCGGCCTCCCGCCGGCTGGCGGCATGGATCGCCCGGGCGACCAGTTCCTTACCGGTGCCGGTCTCGCCGGTCACGAGCACATCGACCGAACTGGCCGCTACCCGCTCGATGATCGAATAGACCTCCCGCATCGTCGGGCTCTCACCGAGAAACCCGGCATAGGAATAGGGCCGTTCAACGGCCCGGCGGAGCACCTCTTCGGCCGCCCGCCGTCGCGAGCCGGAGAGGAGCCGCTCGGCGGAGTCTTCGAGGTCGTCTTCCGCCCGGGCCAGATCGAGGTAGTCGGTCGCACCGGCCTGGAGACAGATGCGGGCAGTAGTCACGTCGGGTCGCGGATCGAAGACAACGACCGGCAGCTGCGGGTCGGCCTGCCGGAGGGAGGCCAGGACCGTCTCCGGTCGCGGCCCGGTCCGGGCCGCCAGGACCGCCAGATCCCAGGCATCGCGGCCGATCGTGTCGAGCGCCTTGTCGAGCGAACGCTCGACGCGAACCTCCAGCGGCTGCAGCCGGGCCAGCAGTCGCGGATACGGCAGGCCGTCCGGGCCGGCTGGATCGACGACGATGATGCGGGGCTGTTGCACGGCCGGCTCGAAGGCTCCGCCGGGAAGCGGCCGGGAAGATCTCGGCGGCCGCGGCACGGCACGGGAGGCGGGCCGCGGCAACGCGGCCCTCGCGTCGGCCGCCCACCTCCGCGATATCGCTCAGCAGTATGCAGGGCCACCGGTGGGCGGGCAACTGCCGCAGCCCCTGCGGCCGCCCAGCAGCTCTGGTAGATTCGCGGTTTTGAAGCCTCCCCGTCTGCGAGAAGCGGTTTCCATGGCCATCGATACCTACGCCCCCTGCCCGGGCGGCACCGGCAAGAAGATCAAGTTCTGCTGTCCCGACCTCGTCGGAGACCTCGAACAGATCGACAAACTGATCGAGGGAGACCAGATCACCGCCGCCCTCGATCAGGTGAAGCGGCTGGAAGAGAAGCAGCCGGGCCGGGCCTGCCTGCTGGCGACGCGGACGAAGCTGGAACTCTCGACCAAGCAGTTTGCCGCCGCCGCCGAGACGAGCCGCCGGTTTCTGGAAGCCTTCCCCGACAACCCGCTGGCCCTCGGCCAGGCGGCGATCACCGACGCGCTGACCGGCCAGTTGCAGGAGGCAGCCGCCCGCTTTGACAAGGCCCGGACGGCGGCGGTGGCGGCGGGCAAGGCGGCCGGAGAGCAGGGCCAGGACGTCTCGCCGGAACTCGTCCGGATCGCCGGCACGCTCGTGCAGGCCGCGGCCCAGCTCGGGCAGGTCGGCTTTGCCCAGGGGATCGTCGAATGGCTCAACGACCGCGGGCTGGGAAGCGAAGAAGAACGACAGCTTCTGGCGGCGGTCGTCGGCTCGGCGGGCGTGCCGCCGGCCCTGCGGACGAAGGTCGGCCTGGAGCCGGCCGGCGGCGGGGAGTCGTGGGCACCTGATTTTGAGCTGGGCCTCAAGCAGGCCGGCAGCTGGCAGCTCGCCAAGGCATTGACCACCTTTCGGAGCCTCAAGGGCGTGGCGGGTGACTGCCCGCAACTGCACACCAACATCGCCACGCTGTGCGAGATGATGGCCCGTCCGATGGAGGCGTCGGAGAGCTGGCTGGCGCTGGCCAAGCTGCCCGACACCCCGGCCGACGATGCCGGCGAGGCGACCGGCCGGGCCATGGCCCTGGAAACCATCGCCAATCCTGAGCGGTCACCGGTGATCCGGTTTGCCAGCTGCGTCGCCCCGCTTCAGCTGCCGGCCGGCGAGGATGGCAGCGCGGCCCTGGAACTGTTGGAAGACAAACTTCGCCACGATCCGCACAGTGAACCCGCGGCGCTCGATCGCTCGCCCTGGGTGTCTCGCAATGCCGCGCCGCCCCGTTCGGCCTGGCGGATCTATGACGACGGTGATCCGGCCCGACTGCTGGCCTCGCTGCTGTTGTTCGGGCGGCAGACCGACCGCGATCCGGAGGCTGTCCTGCAGGGATTCGCTCCCGACATCGAGACGGCCGCGCCGATGGTGGCGGAGATTCTCGGCTGCACCTTCGCGGCGGCCGGCGACCTCGCCGGGATGCCGGTGGTCAGCCCGACCAACTGGCTGCTCGGCAGCCAGTTCAAGATGGCGATGCCGTCGTCGCCGCCCGCCCCGGCCAAGGCGGGGGAGCCGTCAATCTTCGACACGATCATGGAGCGGCAGCAAGAGGCGCTCTGGAAACGATTCACGGCGGTATGGCCAGACACGCCCCTGCCGGAACTGTTGGGAAAGACGCCCCGGCAGGCGGTTGCCGATGCCGAAGGCCGTCGCCGCGTGACCGCCCTGATCACCGAGGGCGAGGCGACCTCGCGGCGGACAGATGCAACAGCCGGCTGGGCGGGGCTGCGGGAGCCGCTGGGGCTGCCGATGGAGGCCGTGATCGATTTGCCCGAGCCGCTTGGCCAGCTTCCACCACTTCGCTGGCACCGGCTGAGGATGGCGTCGCTCTCGCTCGACCAGTTGCGGGGCGTGCTCGTCACGGCGATCGACGCCGGCTTCGAACTGGCCGCCGAGCGGGCGGCTGATGATCTGCTTTCTCGGTCGGAGGTCACGCCCCAGGACCGCTGGGAAGCACTCGGGTTTCTCCTGCAGCGGGCCGAGACGAGCCTGCGAAAGCTCGAGATCATCGAGCAACTCCGGGGGATCGCCAAAGAGATCAAGGCCAGTGCCGGGATGCTCGAGGTGGCCGAACTGCGGGTGCGGCTGCAGCGTGGTGACGAGGCCGAGGCGACCAGACTGCTGACCGTCATCCAGCGGGATCACGGCGGGGACCGGCGAGTGCTCCAGGCACTCACCGAGGTGCTGATGGAGGCGGGCATCGATGTCGGCGGGATGGCGTCCCGGGCGGCAGGCGGACCGCTCGGAGCCGGTGGCCAGGCTCCGCCGCCGGCGGCCCCGGCGGCAGCCTCCGAGGCGGGCAAGCTCTGGACCCCAGGTGGGGAGTCTGCATCGGGTGGTGGTGAGGGCAAGAAGATCTGGACGCCCGGCGGATGAGCCGGCCCACGTCAGCGCCCGCGGCGGGAGGCTCCGATGGCTGAAGCCTCAGATATCGCGTCGATGCGGCGGGCCCTGGACCTCGCCCGCCGCGGTGAGGGCCGCGTTGAGCCCAATCCGATGGTCGGGGCGGTCATCTGCGGCCCCGGCGGAGCGATCGTGGCCGAAGGCTGGCATGACCGTTTCGGCGGCCCTCATGCCGAGGCGATGGCGATCGCCGCCGCCGGCGGGGCCGCGCGCGGCGGCACGCTCTATGTGACGCTCGAGCCCTGCTGCCATCACGGTAAAACGCCCCCCTGCAGCGAGGCGATCATCGCCGCCGGCATCCGCCGGGTGGTGGTGGCGGCCGGCGATCCCTTTCCGGAGGTGGCCGGCGGCGGCATCGCGGCCCTCGAGGCGGCAGGGATCTCGGTCGAGGTCGGCCTGCTGGCAGCGGACGCCGAGCGGCTGACGGCGCCGTTTCGGCGGCTGGTGACCAGCGGCCGCCCCTGGGTGATCGCCAAGTGGGCGGTGAGTCTCGATGGCCGGCTGGCCGCGGCCCCCGGCGGCGACCGCTGGATCTCCTCGCCGGAGTCTCGCGAACTGGTGCACCGGCTGCGGGGCCGGATGGATGCGATCCTGATCGGGATTGGCACGGCCCTTGCCGACGATCCGCTCCTAACGGCTCGGCCGGCGGGCCCCCGGCGGGCCCTGCGAATCGTCCTCGATTCTCGGGGCCGGCTCCCGCTGGAGAGCAAGCTTGTCCGGTCGGCCCGCGACTGGCCGCTGCTGGTGGCTGTCGGGCCGGAGGCCGCGGCCGACTGTCTGCTCGCCCTTGAGGCGGCCGGCTGCGAGGTCTGGCGGGAGCCCGAGCAGGATGCCGGCGAGCGGCTCGAAAAGCTCCTGGCTGAACTCGGGCGTCGCCGGCTGACCAACCTGCTGATCGAGGGGGGGGCCGAGGTCTTCAGGACGCTCTTCAATCGGAGCCTCGTCGACGAGGTTCATGCCTTCACTGCGGCCCGCCGGCTGGGCAAACCGGGTGACGGCCTGCCGCAGCTCCCCTCGCCGCCACCCTTCGAGGTGGAGGAGGTCCTCCACCCCGGCGGCGACACGTTCGTCCGCGGCCTCGTCGGCCGACCGCCGCTTAGCGGCCAGGCAGATCCCGAATCTCGTTCTGCCAGTGCGTGACCGTGGCGTCGTCGCGAACCTCCGCTTCGACGACGGCCGCCCGCAGGCAGCGGGCCACCTCGAGGACCACGCTGACATGCTCGAGCGCCTCGGAGGCCTCTTCGGTCTCGTCGTCGGCGGAGAGCGTCGTCTCGTCGTCGACCCAGCCCTCCTCCTGCTGCACGCTCCCGTAGCGGGTCAGGTAGACCACCCACGGTTCGATCGCGTCGACCAGGGCCGGGAAATCGACCGCCGCCATCCCGGCCAGAGGCCGGTCGTAATCGGCGAGCCGAGAGCCGGTCTCGAGCTGCTTCTCAAGCAGCATCCGGGCAGCCTGGGACGGCACGAGGGAGAAGACGGCCGCCTTGTCACCCACCGCGATCGCCGGCTTGACCTGCTCATCGACGCCGGCGTCGGGGATTGCGAAGGTCCAGACCGACCCGCCCTCGACCTTCTCGCGTGCCGGCTCCGGAATCTCATAACCAGGCGGAACCGAATCGGGATCCATCGCCCGGACTCGAGCGACCAGGTCGTCGCCGAGTTCAAACAGGTCATTGAGACCCTCGACGAAAAGCTTGCGGTCGGCCAGGGGCAGGACGATCGCCGGCTCGAGGATCGGGAGCGGCTCGGCCGAGGCCGGCAACGCCTGCTGGGGCTTCTTGGTCGTGGCCCGGGCGTCGATCACCAGCCCAACCTGGCCATCAGCCAGAGAGGCCACGATCTTGTCGGCGAGGATCGTGGCCAGGCGGCCGCCCAGCGGGGCGATCTCCTCTTGGAAGGCATCGAATCGCTCGGCATCCTCACCCGACATCTCGGGCCGGGCGTACTCGCCCAGCAGTCCCCAGCCGCGTTCCGCCAAGGCTGTCAGGGTCGGCAGCAGGTCGGGATCTGACGTGAGCCGCGTAACGGCCACGGCCGCCGGGTCGCCGCCGAGATGGCTCAGCAGCGAGAGCCGCTCGCGGCCATCGATGGGCTTGTTCTGCGACCAGTCCCAGGCGTAGCCCTCAAAACCGTCGTCGGAAAAAAATGAGTAGGCCATCCAGGGCCCTGGCTTCGGCAGGCGGCGTCCGTACTCGTCTTGGGCTTCCTTGAGCAGGGCGAGCCCCTCGCCGCCGGCCTCCGCCGGCAGGTTCCCCGCAGCCACCATGCCGGCGACTGCCCGGATCAGCGGGTCGAGATCGTCGGGGCTGGAGGCAACGGCCTGTGCCAGGGGCTTGCTCAGGTAGGAGATCGCCGTCAGCGACCGAGCGGCATCCTTCCGGAGCGGCTCAAAGGGTTTGGTCTCGATGAGCGACCGGCCCTTGCCACCGGGGAGGACGAGCTTCTCGAGATGGTCGGCCGAGCCACCAATGGAGAGCACCACCCAGTCATCCAAGACGCCGAGGGCCAGGACAACATCGAGATTCTGGATGTGGTCGATCACGCGGTCCAGTTGCTCGGAGTCACCGACCTCATCAGCCATACCCTCGGCGATCTCCGACCAGGGCAAGAGGCCGCCATCGAGGGTGAATGTGACGACCTCGCCACCCGGGATTTTGCGGCGCTCGAGCGAACCGGCCAGATCAGGAATCGAATCGACGAGCATCTTCGCGAGCACCTCCAGCCGCTTGACCTGAAGCTGCCCGGCCTTCTGCTTGGTGGTCTTGAAGCCCCAGATCAGGTCGGGCACCACCACCAGGTCGAGGTTATCCGCCAGCGTGGCGAGCAGGGCCTCAGCCTGGCCCATGCCCAGCGACATGGGAACGTCGAGCTCCACCTGCCGGCTGACCGGCACGATCCGCCCGCGGCCGACGGCTGCTTCGATGTCCTCGATCATCTCGAGTTCGTCCAGCTCGAAGAGCATGTTCCCGCCGGCCTCCTCGAGCATCTGCGCGGTTTGCTGGGCCTGCTGCAGGATCCGAATCAGCTTCACAAAGGCCACGCAGGAGGGCTCGCCGTAGAGGAAGGTGTCATTGGCGACCATGTCGGCCAAGAGTTCCGCCGCCTCCTGGTTCTCAGGCAACTCGAGGAAGGTGAGAAACATCGAGACCGGACTGCCCGGCATCTCCTGCTGTTCCTGCCAGGAGTCGAGGGCTCGCTTCAGTGCTGGTAGTTCCTTGAGCCGGGCAAAGGCGTTGCTGCCAATGAAGCGGTCGTATTGCTCCTGAAGCCGCAGGGCCGACGAGAAGAAGGCGGCGTCGGCCGGCACCGTGGCCACCCCGCTGCCAGTCAGTTCCTTCGGAACGGCGGCGGCGGCTGTCCCGCCGGTGAGCAGGGCCGCAAGCAGAAGTCCAGCGAGCGTGGGACAGCGGCGAAGTACGGTCGGGAACAGGCAGGACATGAACAACTCCTCTCGGGGGACGGCAGACGGGCCGAAAGATACACCGCGTTAGAGGGCCAGGTTTCCGATTCGCTGTCGGATACGGCCCGGGCCGTAAGATACGCGATCGGCGTGGCAGCGGACAAAGGCCGACTCGGCCGTCCGCGTCGCCGCCGGCGGAATCGCCGTCGGACCTGCAAGCACTCCCCGGGCCCGCCCGTCATGCTCATCGGTTCCACACGCATCGTCGACACCTTTGCTGAGGCCTTTGGCCTCCGCTTCGCCCGGCTTGTGGTCACAGCCCACGACTCCCACTGGCTGGCCGCGGCGGTCGACGCGGCCTGCGGCTACGGAACCAGCGTGATCGGCTGTGATGCCGAGGCCGGCCGGGAGTTGGTGCTCCCCATGGCGGCGACGCCTGATGGCCGGCCGGGGGCCGCTATCATGCTGTTTGCCTTCTCGGCCGAGGCACTCGGCGAGGCGGTTGCCAATCGCGTCGCCCAGTGCCTCCTCACGTGCCCGACGACGGCCGTCTTCGACGGGCTGCCCGAAGCGGCAGACCGCATCTCGATCGGAGGCCACGTGCGATTCTTCGGGGACGGCTTCGAGAAGACCAAGGTGATCGACGGCCGACGGTACTGGCGGGTGCCGGTCATGGACGGCGAGTTCTTGGTCGAGGAATCGGCGGGCATCGCCAAGGGTGTCGGCGGCGGCAACCTGCTCATCCAGGGCGAAACTGTCGAGGCGACCCTGGCGGCGGTGCGGCGGGCCGTGGACGCGATCGCCAAGGCACCCGGCACAATCACTCCCTTTCCCGGCGGCGCGGTTCGCTCCGGCAGCAAGGTGGGTTCGCGGTCGGGGGCCCTCAAGGCGTCCACCAACGAGGCGTTCTGCCCCGCCCTTGCCGGCCGGGTCGCATCGGAGCTCGATCCGTCCGCCGCCTGCTGCATCGAAATCGTGATCGACGGCGAGAGTGAAGCGGCCGTGGCCCAGGCCATGGCGTGCGGTATCCGCGCCGCCGCCGGCCCCGGCATTCCTGCAATCTCCGCGGGCAACTACGGCGGCCGGCTCGGCAAGTTCCACTTCCGCCTCCACGACATCCTCGGCGAGCGCGAACACGCATAAAAGCCCCCCGGCGCGAGCCAGGGGGACTTCGGGCCATCCTTTACTTGATGCCCGCCGGGGTCGGCGGTGACATGCTCGAATCCGGGGGATTTTGCTACAGGCTGCTCACCTGGCTCACTGAACGTCTCTCGTGAGTCGCAAAGATTCCCCGTCTTCTGCGCGTGCCCCCGACCGCCCCCTTCCCATAGAAGCCCCCCGGCGCGAGCCGGGGGGACGGCGGGCCGTTGGGCGAGAGATGTCCCCGGAAGCCCGCCAACCGCTCACCACCAACCGGCCCAGGACG
>JAQCJP010000240.1 GCA_027592945.1 Planctomycetota bacterium | reverse complement strand
CACCTCGCCACCGAGTGTGGCTGCCGGAGCTTCCTCCACGTGGGACTCGCCAACTCGGCTTCCAGCGGCGAGCGTCACGACGCGTTCGCGCGAGCACTGGGCGATCTCGGCCATCACTGCGAGGGTCTCTCGCTCACACGACGCCGCTACACCGCAGATGCGCTCGCCAAGAAGTCACCGATCGACGACCCTCACTTCTGCGAGTTGCTTCGCAACCTGCCGCGGCCGATCGGCATCCTGGCGCTCAACGACGCCTACGCCATCGACTGCCTGGCGACCTGCGAGCGGCTCGGCCTGCGGGTGCCCGCCGACGTGGCCGTGCTGGGCGTCGACAACTCGATCGAAGCTCATGTGCATCGGCCACGGCTCTCGAGCATCCGGCTGCCACTGCAGCGGCTCGGGGCCGAGGCGCTGCGGCTGCTCCTGCGGATGATGAAAGGGGAGGAGCCGCCGAAGAGGCTCCTCGTGGACGGCGTGCGGCTGTTCGCCCGGGAATCGACCGTCGGCTCGCGGGAGGCCCGGCCCACGGTCACGGTCGACGCAGCGCTCGAGCGGATGCGGTCTCAGGCCTGCCGCGGCATCACGGTGCGAGGTATTGCGGACCAGCTCGACGTCTCGCCCCGGACGCTCGAGCTGCTGTTTCGCGATGAAATCGGGACCACGCCCACCGCCGAGATCCACCGGCTGCGGTTCGCCGAAGCGTCGCGGCTGCTGAAGCGAACCACGATGCCGATGGGCCGAATCGCGGCGGTCGTCGGCTTCGCCGATGCGACGGCCTTCAGCCGGTTTTTCCGGAAGTTCTCGGGAGTCTCGCCGCGGGAGCACCGGGTTGGCGTAGCAGACAGCCGCGGCGGGTAGTCCAAGCCAGGCCGGCCAAGGATGGCGGCCGGGCAGTCCGGGAATGCCCGCCTGGAGCCGCCGGCAGGAAGGAGCGGAGAACCGAATTTGCATATGCGTTACATATCTTTTATGATGATTAACGTATATGCAATACAGCGACCTCACAAGCCTCGTCGGCGGCCTCGTCTGCTTTGATCTGCAGCTGATCGTGCAGGCGTTCCCCGACCGGAGACCAGCGATTCTCCTGCAACTCTCCCGCTGGGCGGCGCAGGGCAAGGTCATTCCTTTGCGTCGCGGCATGTACACCCTGCCCGACCGCGGCCGGTCCGTCTCATGCGACCCTGCGGTGCTCGCCCAGCACCTGTATCGACCCTCGTACCTGAGCGGCCTCTGGGCCCTGGGGTTTTACGACCTGATTCCCGAGCGGGTGGTCGTGTACACCAGCGTCACGACCCGCCAGCCGAAGCGGTTTGACAATCCCTGCGGCTTCTTCGAATACCGGCACCTCAAGCAGCCCTTCTTTTTCGGGTCCCAGCAGGTCGCCGTGAGCGGCAGCACCGTTCCCATCGCTCGGCCCGAGAAGGCCCTCCTCGATCATTGGCATCTGTCAGCAGGCGAGTGGACCGTGGATCGCCTCGCTGAGATGCGATACCAGAACGTCGCGGCCGTCGATCACAGCCTGCTGCAGGAGTATGCGGCCCGCTTCAAGCGGCCCCGACTCCTGCGGGCCGCCGACCGCTGGATCAGGCTCGCCCAGGAATGCGACGCCGGAGAGCTGATCCCGTGAAGGACCAAGCCCTCGCCCTGGCTCGTGATGCCGCGGATCGCGGCCAGGCCCTCAACACGTTGCGGGAATATCTGCAGGCGCTGACGCTGCGGTCGCTTCATGAGGCAGAAGCCTTTCGCTGCCTGGCGTTCGTCGGCGGCACAGCCCTGCGGTTCCTCCACGGCCTGCCGAGGTTTTCCGAAGACCTCGATTTTTCGCTCGTCTCGCCGGATGGCTACGCGGGGCGGACGTGGATGACCAAGCTGAAGCGGGATCTCGAACTGGCCGGATTCACACCGGAGATCACATGGAACGACCGCAAGTCTGTGCACTCGGGCTGGATTCGCCTCGGGGGTCTTCTCTACGAAGCCGGACTGTCTCCGCTCCCGGCCGAAAAACTCGCGATCAAAGTCGAGGTGGATACCCGGCCTCCCGTTGGCGGCCAGTGTGAACGACGGATCGTGACTCGCCACCTCTCGTTTCTGCTGAACTACCACGACGAAGCCTCGCTGATGGCGGGCAAACTGCACGCCCTGGTGGCCCGCCGGTATGCGAAGGGCCGCGACTGGTACGACCTGATCTGGTATCTCTCTCGGCGACCGCCGGTCATGCCGAACCTGACACTCCTCCAGAACGCGATGGATCAGACCCAGGGACCCGGCCGCGTCGACGCCCGCGACTGGATGAACCTGGTCCGGGAGCGGTTGCTGACAACCGACACGACGGCGCTCCGGCAGGACGTCAGCCCCTTTCTGGAACACCCGCGAGACGCCGACTTGATCACCCGCGAGAATCTGCTGGGGCTACTCGATGGCTAGCAACGATTCGCGACGCACGCGGGCCGCGACGCCATCGCGTCAGTACCGCCCCTGAAACCCGGCGAAGCCGCCGTGGATGATCGTCTCGCTGCCGGCGGCGACGCCGGAGAGCGAGGCGGGGGAGGCGATCAGCGAGGGCCACTGGGCGTCGGCCTGCGCGATGTTGCCGACGCCGACCACGCGGTAGCCCATCCAGAGGCTCCAGCGTTCGGTGACATCCCAGGCGACCCCCGTGTCGACCGAACCGAGCCAGCTGAAGACGCCGAGTTCCGAGAAGGCTCGGGCCGGGGCGCCGCCGGGGAAGGTGGCCTGGGTGCCGCTGGCCCCGGCGAGCGACGAGGTGTTCGTGATCGCGTTGCCGCCAATCATGAACTTCGGCACGATGTTGAAACGCACCCGCGGCAGGAACCGCCAGTCGAACTTCGCCCCCACCTGGCCGCCGTAGATGTTGTTGTTGGTGGCCACGCCAAGGTCGATCGCCCCGACGGCCGGATTGCCCGAGCCGCTGGTGAGCGTGAGTTGGTCGTTGACCTGAAAGAAGCGAAAGCCAGCCAGCCACATCAGGTTGACGGCCCGCTCCCGCGGGAGAAACTCGGGCCGCTCCCAGAGCGAGTAGACCCAGTTGATCTCGACGTCGTTGACGACATCGGCCCGCTCGATTCGCTGCTGGGCCGCTCCGCTGAGAAAGTCGCTCGCGGGGATCCCGCCGACGCTCGCCGTCGGTGCCTGTGGGATCGCGTCGATGCCCGGTGGGCCGGCGGCCAGCGTGGCCGAGGAGCCCGTCTGATAGACGCCCCAGTAGATCGCCTCGACGGCATGCTGCTGCTGAGGTCCGAACCAGCGGCCGACGTGGAGGTCGACGCCCCCGGGCCAGTCGAAGCCGGCGTCGCTGGTCGTCAGCTGGCCGGTGCTCGTCGGCTGCATCGTAGCGACGCCCGTGGGGAGCGTGCGGGTCATCACGAGGCCCGTCGCTCCGAAGAACCACCGCGGCCAGCACTGCTCGCCGCCCGGGTCGATGCAGGTCGGCATCCCGGTGAAGGTGACGTCGCCGAATGGTTCGGCCAGATACATCGGCGGCGGCTCGACGCCCTCTGGCGTCGGGAGCGGCTCGGCAGCCGATGCCCCGCCACCACCGCTTGCCAGGCAGACGGCGACGGCGAGCGATGCGAAGAACGCTGGTCGGCGGTGGTGGAAAGGGCGCATAGCGTGTGAAACCGGCGGCCGCGAACGGAGTCGGGCCGGGGAGGGTCGGATGTGTGGACCCTCTGGTCAAGGCTGAAAACCGGCCGGCGACGGCTCGCGGGCAGCGGCCGGCTGCCCCTTCCGCTTGCCTCCCGGTTCTGGAAAACTGCGGGCTATGGCGAAGTCAGGAAGCGACCGTGTCCGCGGCGCCGCCCGAGCGAGCGATCATCTCGCCTGGCTCGACGCCCGCATCGACTACGAGCGGACGCCTCCCAAGGGGAGCCCCACAGCGGCCTTCGGCCTCGCCCGAATGCGGCGTCTGCTGGCGGCGGTCGGCAATCCCCACCATGACGTGCCGGCGGTGCATGTCGCCGGCACCAAAGGCAAGGGCTCTACCGTCGCCATGCTGGCGGCGATCCTCGAGGAGGCCGGCTACCGGACCGGCCGCTACCTCTCGCCCCACGTCCACGGGGTCGAGGAGCGGATCGCCGTCGATGGCCTGCCGATCGGCCCGGCCGACTTCGCCGCCGCCTGCGAGATCGTGCGGCCGGCAGTCGAGCGGCTGGATCGGGCCGCCGCTCGGCGGCCAACCGCCGGGCCGACCTGGTTTGAGATCGTCACCGCCCTGGCCTTCGTGCATTTCGCGCGGGCGAAGGTCGATCTGGCGGTCTTGGAGACGGGGCTCGGCGGTCGGCTCGACGCGACCAACGTCTGCCGGCCGCTGGTCGCGGTGATCACCAGCATCAGTTTCGACCACATGGGCCTCCTCGGCCGCACGATTCGCAGCATCACCGGTGAGAAGGCGGGCATCATCAAGCGAGGCTGCCCGGTGATCAGCGGCGCCAGCCAGCCCTCCGCTCGCCGCGTGATTGCTGAGACGGCCGGCCGACGCCGGGCCCGGCTGCTGCAACTCGGCCGCGACTTCCAGGCAGGGCACGAGCCGGCGAGCCCAGCGGCGACGCTCGCTCCCGGCCGGCTCGTCATCAGCCGATCGGGAGGCGAGCCGGTTCGCTACCCGCTCGGCATGATTGGGTGGCATCAGGCCATCAATGCGTCGCTTGCCGTGATGGCGGCCGAGGAGTTGGCAGGCCACGGCTATCCCGTCGCGGAGGCAGCGATCGCCCGCGGCCTGGCCCGAGCCCGGCTGCCGGCCCGGATCGAGGTGATCGGCCGGCGGCCACTGGTGGTGGCCGATGCGGCCCACAACGTCGCCTCGATCGAGTCGCTGCTTGCAACGGTCGGGCCGGCGATTGCCGACCGGCGGCCGCGGGTGTTGCTGTTTGCCGCCAGTCGCGACAAGCAAGTTGAAGAGATGCTCGCCGTGGCGGGCGGACAGTTTGAGAAGGTCGTGCTGACCCGCTACACGACCAATCCCCGGGCGGCGTCGATCGAGAGGCTCGAGGCGGCCTGCCGGAAGGCCGGGCTGCCGACGCCACGGATCGCCACCACACCGACTGCGGGAATAGCTGAGGCCCGGCGGTTGGCCGGTTCCGCTGGCAGCGTGATCGTGGCGGGGAGTTTCTTCCTCGCCGCGGAGGTGCGGCCGGGCGGGTGATGGTGATGTGAGGCGGGGGTCGGGCGGGATCGGGAGCGGTCTGGCCCAACGGCCCGCAGTCCCCCCGGCTCGCGCCGGGGGGCTGTTATTGCGT
>JAQCJP010000239.1 GCA_027592945.1 Planctomycetota bacterium | reverse complement strand
GCCGAAGTGGGACTACAACTGGCAGTGCCCCTATCCGCTCGAAACGCCGCAGCCGTTCCCGGCGGGAACCCGATTCGAAGTGGAGTGCAGCTACGACAACTCGGAGGCGAACCCGCAGAACCCGTTCAGCCCGCCACAACCCGTCTGGCATGCCGAACAGGTCACTGACGAGATGGTGCTGCCCATGATCCTGTTCACCTCCAAAACCCCGCTCGACCCGGCCGGCAGCACCTTCTTCAAGTTTTACTCAGAAGTGGTGCGGTCGAGCTTTCTCAAGCGGCTCGTGCAACACCGCCACAAATACGTTTCGGATGCCGAGGGCAACGTGACCCGCTCTCCCGACTTCAAGGATGACTGAGGAAACGCTCCTACATGGATGACAAGACAATGACGGGCCTCGCAGTGGTTGCCGAGGCGGTGACGGTGTCGGTTGCGGCCGGACCCGGTGGTGAACAGAAAACGCTGCTCAAGGACGTCAGCCTGCGGATTGAGCCGGGGGAGTTCATCTGTGTGCTTGGCCCGAGCGGGGCCGGCAAGAGCACCCTCGTGCGGGCGATCCTCGGAGAGCGGGCGATTACCGCTGGCCAGCTGCTCGTCGGCGGCCACGACGTGTCGTCCAAAGCCGATTCGCTCCGGGGAGCGATCGGCTACGTCCCGCAGAAAGACATCAATCCGACTGCGCTGCCGGTGGAGCGGGCACTCCACTTCGCCTCGCAGGTTCGGCTGCCCGCCGAGACGGCGACGGAAAGGCGACTCGCCTCGATCGACCGCGCTCTCGACAGCGTCGGTCTGGAGGCGGTGCGAACGACCACGATTGGCACCCTCTCCGGCGGTGAGGCGAAACGGGCGAGCCTGGCGGCAGAGCTGCTCGCCGACCCGGGCCTGCTCGTCGTCGACGAGGCCACGTCCAGCCTCGATCCTGCTACCGAAGCACGGATCATGATGCTGCTGGCCGGCCAGGCCAGGGCCGGCACGACCGTAATCACGGTCACCCATCACCTCGACAATGTCGACCAGGCCAACAAGCTCTTGATTCTGGGGCATGGGGAAGTCGTCTGGTTTGGCTCGCGGGCGGAAGCGCTTGGCCACTTCGAGGTGACTCGACTCGCCGATGTCTACCTGGCGATCGAAGATAAACCCGCCGGCTACTGGGCAAACCAGTGGCGGGAGCGGCAGGCCGAGGACCGCCTGCTTGCCGTGGCTCAGGCGCAGGCCGAGAGTGAGTCGCAGGCAGAGGCTCGGCCCGCGGGGCCGCGCGACGCAGCGGCGGAGGCGGCCGCCCTCGGCGACGTTTCGATTCCCGGCTTCGGCCCCCAGTTCCGCACGTTCCTCACCCGTGAACTCGAGACGACTGTTCGCGATCCACTTGGTCTCGGCATGGCCTTCCTGTTGCCGCTGGTGCTGGCGGCGGTGGTGCTGTTCGGCTTCTCGGGCACCCAATTTGAAAAGCCGCTGATGGTGACGCGACTCCTCGATGCCGATGAGAAGCAAGTGTTTGCCGATGCGTGGGGAGAAGTGCGGGCGGCGATCACCCCTGAGACGGTGAGCGAACTGGACGCGAGCATTCCCGGGCAGATCCGCGTATTTCTCGACAACTATCCGAAGATATTGGCCCACCTCAGGGAGCCCTCCACCGAGCGATTCGTCACGGATGCCCTGGCCGACACGATTCCCCTCGCTCCGGACCGCGAGATCGCCGATCCCGCCGGCACGTTCAAGTGGCTCGCCCTGATGTGCACCTGCATGGTGATTCTCGGGTTTGTCACCGGCTTCCGCGAGATCGTCAAGGAGCGGCCGATGCTCGACCTCGAGCGGCGGCACGGCCTCCGGTTTGCGGCCTATGTGCTGGCGAAAGTGATCGCCCTGGCAGCCGTGCTGGCCGTGCAGGTGGCGGTGTTCACCGCCACGGTCGAGGTGGGATTCATGATCCGCGAGAGCCTCGGCGGCGACAGGCCTGAAGCCCTGTACTACCGTGGCCCGCTGCTCTCCGGCAGCTTCAACTGGCTGGCGGCGGTCGCCTGCGCCGCGATCGGCCTGATCGTCTCGGCCTGTGTCCGCACGACCGACAAGGGTGTGCTGGCGGTGCCGCTGTTGATCATGCCCCAGATGCTGCTGGGAGCCACGATCCTGCCGATCACCGGTGGCATCCTCCAGGTGATCGCCATGCTGTTCTCCCCGCTCTACTGGTCCCACCGTGGCAGCCGAAGCGAGGGAAACGGCGTGCCGGATTATTGGCAGCATCTTGGTGACTACGATCCCGCTCTCTGGATTCCGTTTGCCGCCCTTGTCGCCCAGATCGTGGTCGCCACGACCATCACGATCCTTGTGCTCCGCTGGCAGGAGCGGGCGGTGCTCGGCCGCAATCGGCCCGTGAGATGAGCGCCGGGGTGTCGGCTGGGGGCCCTGCCCGCCCGCCGCAGCGAGGTGAGGCTGAAGAATCAGCAGGCCGTTCACCGGTTTGGCGCGAGGGGGGGAGTGACGTCTCCTGAAAATCTTCTTTTCGGCTATCCTTCAGAACCTCGTGATCGCGGCCATGCCGGTGGCCAATTTTCGACTGTTCCCCGGATCGTACCTGTTCCCCGGAGAGGATTGCTGTGCCGAGTAGCTGTGATCTGGAAGATCCCCCGTCGGCCGCAGCGAGCGGCAATCCCGCCACGCCGAACACGCCCGCGAAGAACGGGTTTCCCACGAAAGCCGAGGTGCTTGCTGCCATTCCGAAAGAGTGTTTCAACCGCAGCGTGATCCGGTCGTCGCTCTCTTTGCTCATGTCCCTGGCCATGACGCTGGGCAGCGGAGCCCTGGCGTACGCCTTCATTCCGCTGAGTTGGGCCTGGCTGCCAGCGTGGATCGCCTATGCCGTCGTGGCGGGCACGGCGGCCACGGGCTGCTGGGTCGTCGCGCACGAGTGCGGACATCGGGCGTTTGCAAAGCGCAACTGGCTGCAGGACGCGATCGGCTACTGCCTGCACAGCAGCCTACTGGTCCCCTATTTCTCCTGGCAGCGAAGCCATGCGGTGCATCATGCCCGCACCAATCACCTCGACCTCGGCGAAACCCACGTGCCGCTACGTGACACGACCCCCGGCGGCAAAGCCTGGCAGTGGTGGCAGGAGACGATCGGCGATGAGGCGTTCGCCATTGTCCGGATCACCATCCACTTCCTGATCGGATGGCCCCTCTACCTGTTGACCGGTGCCACTGGCGGGCCGTCTCGCGGCACCACCAACCACTTCTGGCCGGCCTGGCCATTCTCCGCGGCGCTCTTTCCTGGCGGCTGGACCCGCAAGGTCTGGCTGTCGGACATCGGCGTCCTCGTCGCGGTCGCGTTGCTCGGCTGGTGGGCCTATGCCGCGGGGGTTGCCCCGGTGCTCGCGCTCTATGTCGGCCCCTATCTGGTGGTGAACTTCTGGCTGGTCCTGTACACGTGGCTCCAGCACACCGACGTCGACATTCCGCACTTCGGCGACGAGGAGTGGACCTGGGTCAAGGGAGCCTTCATGACGGTTGACCGCCCCTACGGGGCGATTCTCAACTTCATGCATCACCACATCGGCAGCACGCACGTCGCCCATCACATGGACGCCCGGATCCCGCACTACCACGCCGTCAAGGCGACGCATGCCCTGCGGGAAAGCTTCCCGGAGCTCTATCGGTTCGACCCGACCCCGATCCCGCAGGCGCTCTGGCGAGTGGCGACGCGGTGCCACGTGGTCTCGAAGGGGGACGAAGGCTGGACATTCGCCGGACCGGGGCCCTGATGTGAACATCCTCGGCATTTCGGCGTTTTTCCATGACAGCGCGGCGGCCTTGGTGCGGGACGGGCGGCTGGTGGCGGCGGCCGAGGAGGAGCCGTCCACGCGGCGGAAGCACGACGACGCCTTCCCAGCGCGGGCGATCGGCTGGTGCCTGGAGGCGGGCGGCATCGAGCCGGCCGATCTCGAGGCGGTAGTCTTCTACGAGAAGCCGCTGGTGAAGTTCGGCAGGCTCCTCGAGACCACCCTCGCCTTCGCACCGCGGGGCTTCCGCCAGTTCCTGGCGGCGATGCCCCCCTGGCTGAAGACCAAGCTCCACCTCCCGCGGGTGATCGACCGCGGCCTCGGGGGCGGTTACGCCGGCCCGATCCTGTTCACCGGTCACCACGAGTCGCACGCGGCCTCCGCCTTCTATCCCAGCCCGTTCGAGGAGGCGGCCATCCTCACGATCGACGGCGTCGGCGAATGGAGCACCGCCGCCTGGGGAGCAGGCCAGGGCAACCGCCTCCGCCTGGAGGCCGAACTGCGATTCCCCCACTCTCCGGGGCTCCTCTATTCGGCCTTCACGCATCACTGCGGCTTCCGGGTCAACTCCGGCGAATACAAGCTGATGGGGCTGGCGCCCTACGGTGAGCCGCGATTTGCCGACACGATCCTCCGGGAGGTCGTCGACCTTCGTCCCGACGGCTCCTTCTGGCTCGATCAGTCGTTCTTCGGATATGGCAGCGGGCTGCGGATGACGAGCCGGCGGTTCGACCGGCTCTTTGGCGGTCCAGCCCGTCGGCCGGAGGCCCCCCTGACCGACCGGGAGATGGACCTGGCCGCCAGCATTCAGCGGGTGATCGAGGAGATCGTGCTGCGGATGGCCCGGCACGTGCAGGCGGAGACGGAGATGGAGAACCTCTGCCTGGCAGGGGGCGTGGCCCTCAACTGCGTGGCCAACGGCCGCTTGCTGCGGGAAGGCCCCTTCGAGCGGCTCTGGATCCAGCCGGCTGCCGGCGATGCCGGCGGGGCACTCGGCGGGCCGCTGGCCTACTGGCACGGGCACCTCGGCAATCCGAGGGTCGCCGATCCCCAGGCAGGATCGTTTCTCGGGCCGGCCTACGATGCCGCCGCGATCGAGGCTGCTCTCCGGCCCTTCCATCCGATCGCCGAACGGTTCCCCGACGAAGCAACACTGGTCGCGGCGATCGCGGCCGAACTGGCGGCGGGCCGGATCGTCGGCCACTTCCACGGGCGGGCCGAGTTCGGACCGCGGGCCCTCGGCAACCGTTCGATTCTGGCCGATCCCCGCCGCCCCGGGATGCAGCGGCGGCTCAACCTGGCGATCAAGTTCCGGGAGTCATTCCGCCCCTTCGCACCGGCGGTCCTGGCCGGCCGGCAGGGGAGCTTTTTCGACCTCGAGGCCGAGAGCCCCTTCATGCTGCTGGTCGCGGGCGTCCGCGGGGCCGCCCCGGTCGACGGCCGGGGCCTCGACCGCGTCACCCGGGTCGGCGGGCCGCTGCCGGCGGTGACCCACGTTGACGGCTCGGCCCGCGTC
>JAQCJP010000238.1 GCA_027592945.1 Planctomycetota bacterium | reverse complement strand
AAACCCCACTTCGGAGGGGAAAGGCAGGCGAACAGGGCAAGGCTTGGTGCGGGCCGGGACACAGGAGCAAGCGACTCACGAGCCGCTCATCAGGCGGGCAATGCTTGCGGAAGTGCCAATGGCCGGGCTATCCTTAGGCAAGGACCCGCTTGGCGGGCAGCTCGGGACGGGCCGTCCACTTGCCGATGTAGTCGACCACTTCGTCACGGGTGTCGGGGGGGACCCAGCGTCCTTTCAGAGCTCCCCACTGGCTTTTTTTGCCAGGACGTTCTCCTCCATGAGTTCGGAGATCACCTCGTTTTTCTGGGCGATCTTGGCGTCTTTTTGGGCCACGACCGCCTCCAGTTGGGCGATCCTTGCGTCCTTGGCCGACTCGGCCGCCTTGGCACGCCGCCCCTTCTTGAGGTCGAAGACGTCGGCGCCGTGCTCGAACATCGCCGCCTGCCACCGCTCGATCTGACTGGGCTGGAGCCCGTACTCGTCACACAGGTCCGAGATCGCTACCCGGTCGATCAGGTATCGCTTGACGATAGCGACCTTCTCAGGGCCGGAGAGACGCTTGCGTTGCTGGGTCATGGGATGGAATCCTCCGAGGGAAAGGGTAGGCTAACCCATCCCCACGGAGATTCCAGATTCGACGGGAGCAGGACAGCTACGGCTATCCATTCGAACAGAGCGAGGCCGCTCTCGAAGCCTGTGCAGCGAGCCCCGACATCGAGTGCGTTCCGATCGACCGCTTCAACCTCGAGCAATTGATCGGCAACCTCTGCTACTCGATCAACCGGACCAAGCCGGGCCCGTTGCAGGATGAGCTTCTCGAACTCTGCAACCGCCTCGAGGCTGCCGAACGCTGCGGCGACGGCGAACTCGACGTGCCCTGAGCCCTGATGCCGCCCCTGGCGACCCTCCCGCCGCCGGGAATTCGCAGGCTTGCCGGAAGGACACGACTTTTGCAGTTTTTGAGAGCTGATTCCCGGGCTGAAACTGCCCTCTGAAAAGCGGCGAGCCTCCTTCAAAGTGGATGGACTTCAAACCCCATTCACCTTGAGCAAGGAGGCTCGCCGTGAATCTTGTACCCGGATTCATCGTGTTGCTGCAAGCAATGGCTCCGACGATGACAACGCCTGCGTTCGAGAGCTTGGTGACGGTCGTGACGGGATGGGTGTTTTCGGGGCGCGGCACGATCACCCGTTCGATCCTGTCGGCTGGCGACTTGGCAACGAAACACTTCTCGTCCTATCACCGCCGGATCGCTTGGTCTGATATCCGGCCGCGGCCACGGCAGCTCCGACAGCGTGCGGCGTGTCTTGAAGAAGCCCACGGTGCCGCCGGTCACGAACAAGGGTTTTCAGGATCATGCGTCAAAAATTCCCGCCGACGGGCTGGCCCGTCGCGATCCAGCCGAGGGCCCGCCACGTGGCCGTGTCAATGCCATCCACCATGAAGCGAACGCTGCCATCGCAAAACACGACATTCACACCGCCCGGGTGCCGGCTGCGCGGACTAGCGAAGTCGTTGTCACCGTTTCCGCCGACGCAGGGCAGATTCGCCCCGGGGTCGTCATGCTCCGGCAGGCAAAATCCGCTTGCCCAGGTAATGAATCGGTCCGGGGCCGTGGCATTGGGAGAAAGTGTCACGTACAAGAACTGCCGCCCCGCCCGGTTGGTGTACATGTAACCCCGCAGATCGACCTCGCTCGTGCCCCGCAAATATTCGCCGACGGCCATGGTATTGCTCGTGCCGTCACGAATCATGCTCAGCGGGGTTCCCAGATGCGGCCGAAAAACGGCCCGGGTCGCCCGATTGAGCGGGATGGCGTAGTTGTCGGCGTCTTGAAGCCCGCAAAAAAAGCCCAAATAGTTGCTCTTCGGCAGTCGCAGCGGGCTCGGTAAATGGGGGTGACCGGAAAAATCCGACCAGGCGGTTGTCCGGCCGTCACTCGGGCACAGGAACACGGAGAGCGACACGCCATTGAGATTCGTCCAGTCTCCGGGATGCGCCCATGGATTGCGGAGCCGAAACGTGCTTCCGTTGATGGCATTGTAGTACGACTCGGCTTCCAGACGGGGCAGCAGGTAGTGGAGCAAGTACGGCCACTCGTTTCCATCGTGGGCGGCGTAGTCGTAGGAGAAACGGGCCCGTGCCATCGTCCCGGGCGGAAAGGCCCCGGTGGCCGCCTCGAAGCCCTGCAACGCCAAACCGATCTGGTGGAGGTTGTTCTTGCATTGCACGCGTCGGGCGGCTTCCCGCGCGGATTGCACGGCCGGCAGAAGCAGCGCCACAAGCACGCCGACGATGGCGATCGTGGCCAAAAGCTCCACGAGCGTAAAACCCCGGCAGGGCCGGTCGGGGCCGGCGAACTCCCGGCCGCAGGCCGCCTGATGTGCATTCATGGACGAGACCTCGAAACTACCAGCGTCGCAAAAGCCAATCGTCAGTCTTCCGCCAGCTCGAAGTCGAACGTGTTCAACCCGGCCTCGACATCGACAATCAGCGTCGAGTTCGTATTGAACCTCGCGGCGACCCGTTCGACGATCTCTTCGACAGCCGTCGTCCCGGGGCCATAGCGCTGAATCTTTCGGCCGGTGGACCGCGGCGCGGAAATCTCCACCACGTTCCTGCCGATCGCCACTCCGGCTTTCCCCGTGAGGCGGTACCGGCCGCCGTCGATCGGCCCGCCGGCCACCAGCCCTCGGGTTCCTTCGGCCGGCACGAACATGATGGACCCTTGATCCAGCGGCATTCCGCCGAGCGTCACCGTGCCTTCGACATCGGCCCGGTTCGCCGGCGGCGAGCCGCACCCGCCCAGAACCTGAACCGCCGCTCCCATGACGATGAACGTTTTCCGAACCGCTCCGGGTAATTGCATTGCCGCCTCAGGACCGGCCGCCGAAGGGGTTGCCGAGAGCCGCCCGAGCCTGCCGGCGGAGGAACACCATCCCGCCGGCGGCAGCTGCCAACGCCGGCCACAAGAGCCCTGGCTCCGGCACCAACGCTGCTTGATAGAGGTTCGATATGTCCTGGTCGGACAGCGTTTTGTCAAATATCGCCATCTCGGCAAGGTCGCCTCGCCAACCGGAAAAATTGCTCCTTTCTTTCCCTGCATACGCTATCGTGCCCAACGGAGTGCTGCCGGGGCCGAGATTATTGTTCTGGGTGTTTAAAGTTTGATTGGCTGTATCGACAAGAGACCCATTGACATACATGCGGAGCGTGTCCGTCGCTGAATCATGTGTGTACGCGAGAAACTGCCAGACATCGGGATCCTGAGCTTCTAAATCGGCTATCGAGCTACCCCACCACGACAACGCGTAGCCACTGTCAATTGGGTTGGTGCCTCCTTTTGAGAAGACGATGAATGCCTGATCAATTTGTTGATTCCCATAATCAAATGCAATCTGATAGTCCGGTACAATGTCCGTCGGAATCACCCTCACCCAGCCGAACCAGCTGCGAGACGCGTTGCCTATCGGCAGGCCAGTGGCGTTGAAGTCGGCATAATCCCAGCTTGACCGCTGGTCTACCGGGCTGGCCGCCGCGGCCCCGGGGCCGCCATTGAACTGGGCGGCGGTTGATTGAAGCCCGGGCAGGTTCGGTCCCGAGACCGTTTGAATGCTGCTGCCGGCAGCGACGTGATAGGTGCCGTTGAAATTGCCGGTTTCACTGACGAGTGCGGCTCCATTCGATTTATCAGCCTCCTGGAACCGCCAATAGGCGATCGGCTCGAGCGCATTGACAGCCGAGACAAACTCCGCCGAGGCGGAGGAGGAGAGGCCGACCATGAACAGAAGCATGAACAGGACGACGCTCCGCCGTCCTGGAATTTGTTGTTTCTTTCGTGACGTAATCATCTTTACTTCTCCATCATCGCCAGGATTGTGCTGTTGAGTTATCCGCCCATCTCCCAAACTTTCCACAAGCAGTAGTCTCTCCGGCCACCCCGCGGCTGTCAACAGGCCTGTCGACAGTTTTTTTAGGCTTGCGAGATCGCCAGAAATCTCATGTTTTGTCGCCCGCTGAGGCCGATTGGTTTCGGTTATCGGCGGCGCGGGGAACCGCAAGGTGGTGCTCTGTCCGGGCGGCCGGGAAGCGGCTCAGACCTCGTCGAGGGGGGCGGTGGCATCGCCGAAGGTCTGCTCGCGGACGCCCATCTTCTCCATTAGCGACAGGTAGAGCCGGCACATCTGCCGGTCGGGCCGGCCCGAATAATCGAGCACCCGGCCGGTCTCGATCTGGCCGCCGGCCCGGCCGAGCACCACCATCGGCAGCTGGTCGTTGTCGTGCTTGGCGCCGGCCATCATGCTCGAGCAGTAGAGGAGGATCGAGTTGTCGAGCGCCGTCCGCTCCCCCTCCTGGATCGCGTCGAGCCGGCGGGCCACATGGGCCACCTGATCGGTGAAGAACTGGTTCACACGCAGCCAGTCGTCGCCATCGGAGTGGGAGAGGAGGTGGTGGATCATGTAGTCGATCTGCTGCCCCGGCTGCTCGACCCGCTCCAGGTTCGGGAACCGGAGCGCCGAGTGGTCGTTGTTGAGCTTGAGCGTGACGATGCGGGTGGTGTCGGTCTGGAAGGCGAGCACGAGAAGGTCGCACATCAGCCGCATGTGCTCGGCGATGTCCTGCGGGATGCCGTCGGCCGGCCGGGGGATGTCGGGCGTCTCGAGGGCCGGCCGCCAGCCCTGCAATTCCCCCTTCTGGCCGGCCGCCTCGATCCGGGTCTCCACGTCGCGGACGCTGTCGAGGTATTCGTCGAGCTTCCGCCGATCGGCGCGCCCGACCCGGCGGCGGAGGTCGGCGGCCGACTCGAGCACGGCGTCGAGCACGCTCGAGTCGCCGGCATGGGCCTCGTCCTTGAACAGCCGGTCGAAGGCCAGGGCCGGATAGAGCTCGAGCGGAGTCGGCGTCGTCGGGCTGCTCCAGGAGATGTGGGAGCTGTAGAGCATCGAGTAGTTCTTGTGGACGCTGGGGTTGCTCTTCTCGCAGCCCAAGACGAGGCTTGGCACCTTCGTGCCCCGGCCGTAGGTCTGGGCCAGATGCTGGTCGAAGCTGGTGCCCGAGCGGATCTCGCCGCCCGAGGCGAGCGGGGCGCCCGACAGCAGGTTGCCCGTCTGCGAGGAGTGGATGTTGCCCTTGCGGGCCTGCTCGTTGTAGAGCCCCTTCACAAACAGCAGCTTCTCGCGAAACTCGGCCACCGGCTCGAGCGCCTTGCCGAGGGTCATCTCGCTGCCCGACCCCTTGGCCCACCACTCCTTGGAATGGAAGCCATTGCCGGCGAAGAGCACCGCCAGGCGTAGCGGCGGGG
>JAQCJP010000237.1 GCA_027592945.1 Planctomycetota bacterium | reverse complement strand
TTCCCACGAGCGAGCGAAGGGCAGGATGCCGGCAGCGAGCGTCCGGCGAGATGGCACGGGCTCAGCCCGAGCTTGTGTGAGGTCAACCGGCTCTCGTCAGGCTGGCGGGTTGCGGACGTGGACGTCGAGCTGCGGGAAGGCGATCTCGATGCCGGCGGCATTGAACTGCTCGTGGATGGCCGTGTGGACGTCGTTGATCGTGTCGAGCCGGTGGTCCAGCGAGCCGAGGTACATCCTCAGCACGATCGTGAGCGCCGAGTCGCCGAACTCCTCGAAGGTGATCAGCGGAGCGGGCTCGTTGAGCACCTCACTGTTGGTGCGGCAAATGTCACGGAGCATGTCGCAGACCTTGCGGGTGTCGGTCCCATAGGCCACCCCGACACGGACCTCGGCCCGATTGACGTTGTCGGAGAGGGTCCAGTTGGTGACGCGGCCCGTGATCAGGTCTTTGTTGGGCACGATGTATTCCTGCCGCTCGTAGGTCGTCACGGTCGTCGCCCTGATCCGGATCCGCGAGACCACCCCGGTGACGCCGTCGAGCGTGACCACGTCGCCCGGGCGGATCGGCTGCTCGAAGAGAAGGATGATGCCGCAGATGAAGTTGGCCACGATCTCCTGCAGCCCGAAGCCGAGGCCGACCGAGAGGCCGGCCAGCAGCCACTGGACGCTCCCCCAGGAGAGGCCGAGCGTGGCGGCGGTCAGCACGAAGCCGAGCCCGACGAGGATGTAACTGACCAGGGTGGTGATCGCGTAGCGGGCGGCATTGTCGATCGGCAGGTGGCGGAGGACCGCGGCTTCGAGGAGGCCCGGCGCATTGTTGACCACCACGAAGGTCAGCACGACGATCGGAATGGTTGCCAGAAGGTTGGCCAGGGTGACCGCCCCGGTCACCGACCCGTCGGCGGCCCGCTGCTGCCAGAGCGTGACCCGGTCGAGAAACTCGAGAGCGGGCAGGACCGGAGCCCAGATCCAGAACAACCCGGCCAGAATGCCGACAAACAAGGCGGCGTCAATCAGCCGCCGCGTCTGCTGATTGATCGTGGAGACGTCGAGGACGGAGTCGTCGTGCACCGGCGGCAGGTCGGGTGCCGCCGGCGACGCCTCGGCCTGGGCCCGCTCGGCGGCCCGCTGTTTCAGCTGATCGAGGGCGATCCGCCGGCGCGAAATCAACAGCCAGCGGACGGCGAGCCCGTGCACCACCAGCGCAAAGACGAGCATCCAGATCGACTGCTGCAGGCTGTGGGCCAACTGCACCGCCGAGTAGCCGTAGCCCAGGCCCATCAGGATTGCGAGCGCCAACGGGGCCGCCACTGCCAGGATCTGCCAGAACCAGATGATCCGGCTGGCGGAGCCGCCCCAGCCGGCCATGATCGCCTTCCCGAACCCGCTGGCCGGCCGCACCAAGAGCCAGAGGATCGCCGCCACGTTGACCATCAGCACGATGAACACGAGCCTGGCCGCCGCGTTGATCTCGTCGCCGGAACCGCTCTCGAAGTCGAGGAGCCGCCAGAGAAACAACGTCGGGAGGGCGTATCGGACAGCCCGCTTGGCCGCCAGCCGGAGGGGGCCGGTCACCATCGGCGACCAGTTGAAGTGCGCCGCCGCCACCCCGTGAGGCCGGAGAAACTGCCGGAGAAACTCGAGCGGCAGCAGCAACCATGAGGCCGCAGCGAGGCCGGCCGCGAAGGATGCCCCGAAGGAATCGGCCGCCGACATGCTGGAGAGGAGACGCGAAACCAGCCAGAGGGCCAGCCAGGCGGGAATCGCCGCCAGGATCGTGACGCCCATCGCCATCAGCGTCGGCGACATCCGCAGCATTCCCGAGGCCGCGACGACCCCGCCGAGCCTGACAATCTGGCGGACGAACCAGCGGTGAAGCACCAGCAGCACCACGACGCTCGCCAGGCCAGCAACCACCGCCAGCGGGCGGGCTACCACCGCGGTCATCAAGTCAGCCGGCAGCCGCCGGAGCCGGCTCGGATCAGCCAGGGCACGCACGCCGGCGGCGGTGTCTTTGAGGTTGCGGAGCATCAGCGGACGGTCGCTCTGCACCCAGAGCAGGTGGCCGTCGATGAGCCGGCGATATTCCTTGACCACCCTTCGCAGCGTCTGCTGCTGGACGCCCAGGGGAATCAGGGTCTCGACAAGATACCGCTCGGCATCGCGATTCATCGTCTGGAGGATGGTCCGTTCCAGCTTGTCGATCGCCTCCCCGCTGCCGTTGGCATCCTGGGCGACCTCCAACTCGTCGAGCCGGGCGTCGATGCGGGCGAGCACCTCCTGCGTGTCATCGACCGAGCGGGACTGGGCGGCGGCTCGCTCGGCAAGCTGGCCGTCGCCCGGCAGCATCGCCCTGGTCCGGACCAGCAGAAACCCGACCGACCGGCTCAGGGAGCCGCCGGTCTCGAGATCGCTATTGACCAGCGACTCCGTCTCATTGAGGTCGGACTGCAGTTTCGTAGCCCGCTCGCGGGTCTCGACAAGTTCGCTGGCAAACTGCCGGCTGCGGCTGGCGAGATCGCCCCAGGCGTCGAGGAGGGAGGCAGTGACGGCGGCCTTCCGTCGCCGCGATTCCGAGACACCGGCAATCGCCTCCTCGAACTCCGACCGCCGGGACTCGATGACATCCTTCCGCTTGGCCGACCCGAGCTTCGTGATGCCTTCAACACGGGCGGTGGCGGCGGCAATCTCCCGCTCGAGGAGTTGCTCCTCCAGCGGGAGGACGGCCGCCTCAGCCTCGTAGGTGCGGAGCTTCTGGCGGGCCAGGTCGACTGCCGCGTCGGCGGCCGCCAGCGCCGCCTCGTAAAGAGTCTGCTGAGCCCGCACAACGGCCGGGTCAACACCGTCGCCGGCCGGCGGCACCGGCTGCTTCCGCTTGGCGAGTTCCTGCTCCAGTTCGGCCACGTTCTGGGGGAGTGTCTTCGATTCCTGGCGGCGTTCGGTGATCGTCGCCCGCAGTTCCTTGAGGCGATCGGTGAGGGCTGCCAGCGTGCCGCTCGCCTCCCGCCGGGCTGCCTCGATGGCCGCCATCTCGGCCGAGGCATCGACTCCCAATGGAGGGACCGTTGCCGGCTGCTCGAGCTTCTGCTCGGCTGCCTCCTGCCGGCTGGGGGCTGAGGATTCGGCCTTCTGCAGCGACTCCGTCGCCGCCCGATCGGCGGCCGCCTGCTTGACCGCGGCGAGTGCCTGCTCGTAGGTCTCGCGGAGCGAGGACCGGGCCTCGTCCGAGAGCGATTCGTTGGCAGCGATCGCTTCGATCTGCCCACGGATTTCCGCCGAGGTGACGGCGGCAGGAGCCTCGGGGTGCGTGGTGGTGTCGCCTGGAGAGGGCTGCTTCTCCGGCGGCTGGTTCTCCGTTGAGGCAGCCGGAGCGGGGGCTTTGCCGGAGCCGTCCGGCGGCGGTTCCGCGGGGAAGGCCGGGAGCAGCCAGCCGAGCACGATCGCCAACGCGGCTGAGAGTATCGAGCATCGGCGGCCCGGCGTCAGCCACCGGCCGGATGCGTTTTGAAGCGGACTGAAACGACGCATGCCGTCCCCAGCCTGGCTCACCGGCCTGCCCGGGGCAAGCAGAATTTGGGGCCGGGCGTTGTTTCCAGGGCCTGGCCCGAGCCGGCCCGGTGCGGAGACCGCCGCGGAGAGGTTCAGCGATCGTCGTAAACCCGCGTTACCTCTTCCTTGGTAATCGGTGTCGGGTGGTCCTCGCTGACCAGCTGGACCTGGACCCGTTGGTCACCGGCGCGGTGACCGCGGGCCCGGATCCGATAGACGACGTCCTCGCCCGGAGCAAGTCGGGCCAGCGGCTCGAAATCGACCGCCAGATTCTCGACCCGGTGACCGCCCGGGCCTGTTACCTCCACCGGCTCGAGGTCGCCCAAGAGGACCGCAGCCAGCCGCACGCCGGAGGCTGCCGCCGTGCCCTCATTGGCCACGCGGATCACGTATTCCGTGACCCCTTCCACCTCGATCGGATCCTCGCTGTCGGCCACCTGAAAAGCGAGCGCGGCGAGGCCCTCGACCCGGCAGACGTGCAGGGCCTGGTCGGCGGGACCGTCGGTGCTGCGGGCGGCAGCCGTGATCCGCTGTTCGCCAGCCTCGACCGGCATCACGACCACCTCGACGGTGCCGGTCTCCCCGGCTGGCAGTTCCTCGAGGTTCCAGAGGACACGGTGGGTTCGCTCATCGTGCCAGCCGGCGTTGTTGGCCCGCACGAACTTCATCCCCGGCGGCAGCTGGGCGGCCAGTTCGACTGAGCGGGCCGACGCCGTGCCGGCATTGTTCATTGAGATCGTGCAGGCGGCCGGCCGCTGCAGGAACCGCCGGGCCGGCATGTCGATGGCCAACGCCAACGCCGGGGCGGTGACCGTGACGGGCATCTCGGCGTCGATCTCGACGCCACCGTCGGCCCGAGCGGTGAACCGGGCCGGCAGGCTGCCGGGACCACGGGTGCCGAGCACCAGTTCGATCGTCTTGGACTCACCGGGCTGCAACTGCCCGACATCGAACTCCAGTTCGCCGCCGGCTCGATGGGAGACGGTCTCGGGCAGAAAGGCCTCCAGAACGACGCCAGTGGCGGTGCCGGAGCCGGGGTTGGAGATGGTCAGCACGACATCAAGGTCCTGGCCGATCCGAATCGGATCCGGCGACGGGGCGTCGATGGCCAGGGCTGGTTTGGTGGCTCGCGATCGCAGCGTCGCATCGGCCCGGAAACTGACGCTCGCGATGCTGCCGATATCCCCCTCTTCCTCCGGCATCAACTCCATCAAGACCCGAGCCTCGCCGCCGGGTGGCAGCACGCCGAGCGTCCAGATGAGGCCGCCCGCCTGGCTGTCGGCCTCGGCGTCCGGGCTTGCCGGAGGCGTCGTCGCGATCAGGGACGTGCCGCGGGGCACGGCGTCCCGCAGCGTCACGTCGTGCGCGGTGGCACTGCCGACGTTGCGAACAAGAATCTCGTAGCGGGCCGGCTTGCCGACTTGAATCTCCCGAGGGCCCCGCTTCTCGACAGCCAACTGCGGGGTCTGCACCCCTTCGAGCTGGAGCGGCCCCGGCACCCCGTTGGCCGCGACATCTGCAGCGGGCAGGTTGGCGGACGGCGACGCTGGAGCGGACGGCGGTGAACTGGCAGCGGGCAGCGGCGGCAGGCCGACGGACGGGGCAGCGGCGAAGGGAGGCAGGGTGGCGGCCCCAGCGAGCGGCGGGGCTGCAGCAGGCAGTTCGGCGGCGGAGCCGGTAGCGGTGATCTCGGCCGCGGCCGCTGCAGGCGGGGCGACTGGAGCGGCTTCACTGGCGGAGCGGCTGACCGCAACGGGCCAG
>JAQCJP010000236.1 GCA_027592945.1 Planctomycetota bacterium | reverse complement strand
GGCTGCGCTCGGTTTCCCAACGCCGGCTCGATTGGCACGGGCCCACCCCTCGCGAACCCGTATTCCGTGGATCCGCGCGCGTCGACCTAGAAAAGCGCCCCGATGCGGCCCGGCCCTCGGCCTCACCGGGCCAGGGGCCAGAAGAGCGGGGCCAGCGCGATCGTGATCGCCATCACGATCAGATTGAGCGGCCCGCCGTAGCGGGTGTAGTCGCTGAACTTGTAGCCGCCGGGGCCGTAGATCATCAGGTTGGTCTGATACCCCAGCGGCGTGGCGAAGCCGCAGCTGGCGGCGACCGTGATCGCCATCACGAAGGGGAGCGGGTAGACGCCCAGCTGCTCGGCGGTCTGCCAGGCGATCGGGAAGGCGAGCACGGCCGCGGCGTTGTTGCTCATCAGCTCGGTCGCCAGCATCGCCACGAGATAGACCGCCGCCAGGACGAGCCAGGGATTGCTGCCGGCCGTGGCGATCGTCGCCTCGGCGACGGTGGTAGCCAGGCCCGTCGTCTGCATCGCTCGGGCCATTCCGAAGCTCGCCGCGATCAACAGCAATGCCTCCCACTCGATCGCCCGGCGGCCTTCGCTCGAGGAGATGCAGCGGGTGGCGACCATCATCCCAGCGGCAGCCAGGGCCGCCGTCACCATCGGGAGCAGGCCGAGTGCGACCGCCAGCACCATCGCAGCCAGGATCGTGCAGGCCAACCAGGCCCGCTCGTGGCGGGGGGCGACGGCGTCGCCTACCTCGCTGACGAGGTAGAAGTGTCGGCTGGTCCGTTGCCGCTGGAGGAAGCCCGGCCCCGCCTCCAACAGCAGCGTGTCGCCCGGCTGGAGTGTGATGTCGCCGATCTTGCCTCGCAGCCGCTCGCCGTCGCGGGCCACGGCAATAACGACTGCGTTGTAGGTGGAGCGGAAGTTGCCGGCCCGGATCGTCCGGCCCGCCAGCGGGCAGGTCGGCGCGACAACCGCTTCGATCAGCCGCCGCTCGCTCCGCGGGTTGTCGAGCTTGAAGACCTGCTCGGTGGCCGGCCGCAGGCCGCGGACCTTTTGCAGCTCGACCACCGAGTCGATCACCCCCACGAAGACCAGCCGGTCGCCCGCCTCGAGCCGCTCGGTCGGCGAGACGGCCGCGATCACGTGGCCGTCGCGGTCGATCTCCATCAGGAAGAGGCCGTCGAGGTGCCGCAGTCCGGCCTGCTCGATCGTGCGACCGACCAGACCGCTGCCGGGCTCGACGAGCATCTCGAGGGAGTACTGCCGGGGATCGTCGCTGGTGCTCATCGGCGGGCGGCGATCCTTGAGGAGGAAGCGGCTGGCGACCAGGCCGTAGCCGATCCCGACGGCGAACAGCGGCAGGCCGAGCCAGGTGATGTCGAACATCCCCAGCGGCCCGGTGAACTCCCGATAGCCGCCCCAGGCAGCCGGGACGCCCAGCCAGGTCACGTCGAGCACGCCCCAGGGAGCGGGCAGGCCGTCGGCGACCCGATCCTTGACCAGCCCGCTGACGATCACATTGGTGCTCGTGCCGATCAGCGTGCAGAGGCCGCCCAGCACGACGGCGCCGTTCATCGGCATCAGGAGCTTGGAGACGCTCAGCCGGTTCTTGCGGGCCCATTCCCGAATCGCCGGCACCAGCAGGGCGACGACCGGCGTGTTGTTCATGAAGGCCGAGAGGATGCCGGGGCCGATCATCGTGCGGAGCTGGGCGGTGGCCAGCGATCGGGGCCGGCCCAGGGCCCGTTCGACGAGCACGGCGAGCACGCCGGTGCGTTCGACGCCGGCGGCAACCACGAAGAGCGCCGCCACGGCGATCATTCCCTCGTTGGCCATCCCGCCGAGGGCCTCGGCCGGGCTGAGCACGCCCGCCAAGAGGAGCACGACCACGCCCCCGAGCATGATCATGTCGGGGGCCCGCTGGATGAAGAGCATTCCCAGCAGCGTGGCGACGACGACCGCCCCGGTCAGCGCCGCCTGCCAGTTTGCCGCCAGGGCTTCGATTGCCATGCCACCGCTCCTTGCCCGGGCGGTCGGGGCCGCCACCGCAGAGCACTTTGCTCGGCACGCCGGCAGGACGCAAGGGCAGCCAGCGACGTGATCGGTTCAGAGAAGTCCCCCGGGCGGCTCGTCGACCGCGTATGCTGGTGCCATTCCCCGGGAGGCACCCCTGCATGTCTGAGCCATCCGCCGAAAAACGTTTCTCCGACTACTACGCCGACCGGCCTCCCTGGGACATCGGCCGGCCGCAGGATGCCTTTGTCGGGGCGGCCGACCTCATCGGCCCGCGGGTGCTCGACGCCGGCTGTGGCACCGGCGATCTGGCGATCTGGCTTGCCGGCCGGGGCCATACCGTCACGGGGGTCGACTTTCTGCCCGGGCCACTTGAGGTGGCCCGGGCCAAGGCGGCCGCCGCCGGGGTCGAGGCGAACTTCCTGGAGATGGACGCGCTTGCGATCGGCGAGATCCCCGAGCAGTTCGACTCCGTCACTGATTGCGGGCTGTTTCATTCCTTCGACGACGTGGGTCGGGCGGCCTACGTGGCAGCCCTGGGCAAACTGCTCGAGCCAGGGGGGCGGGTCTTCTTCCTCTGCTTTTCGACCGACGAGCCGGGCGAGCATGGGCCGCGGCGGGTCAGCGAGGAGGAGATCCACGCGGCCTTCTCCTCTGGTTGGGTGGTGGAGGCGATTGAGCCGGCCCGCTTTGAGGTGAATCCTGGGATTCCCGGGGCGGAGTTCAGTCCAGGGGGTGCCCAGGCCCGGTTTGTTCGCGTCAGGCGGGTGTGAGCAGGTCGGCGGCTGGCCGTCGGGGCTCTGGCTTCGTACCATAAAGAAGGCAGGGCGTCCGACACGGCCGTTAGGCAGCAAATCTATGCAGTACCGTGGGAATGGTTCGCGCGGAGCAGTCCTGCTCTGCGGCACGCTCATCTGGGGGCTGCTCGGCTCGGTGGCCGTCGCCCAACTCACGGCCACCCAGAAGGCCGACATCGGCTTCACGGCCCTCGAGAACCGGCTGGGGGCTTCGATGCCGCTGGGGATCGGGGTCTCCGTCTCGCAGGTCGAGGCCCTTGATGGCAGCGGCAACTACCGCGTCAACACGGCCGACGCCCAACTGACGGGCAAGACCTTCCAGTTTCCCTCCGGCGGCAGCACCGGCGTCTCGGGCCATGCCACGACCGTCGGCCGATATCTCTACGGCACCGAGTCATTGGCTCCCCGGGTCGGGGCCACGACCGACGGCTCGACGGTTGCCAACTACGAGGTCAACAACTGGCTCGGCAGCGGGTTTTTGAACTTCAGCAACGCGGCCCTCCTGCCAGACGTCGAGACCCGCCAACTCGTCAACCACAGCTGGGTCGGCAACACCGGCAATACGACGACCGACACGACGATCCTCAACCGGGCCGACTATGCCGTGCAGCGGGACGGCACGATCGCCACCTACGCCCTCAACAACGGCAGCGGCACCGCGATCCCGGCTCTGATGGCCAGCACCTACAACGGGATCGTCGTCGGCCTCTCCGACGGCAACCACAGCCGGGGCACGACCACGATCGACGGGGCCGGCCGCCAGAAGCCCGACATCGTCGTGCCAACCGGCTTCACCAGCTGGGCCACCCCGAGCGTCGCCAGCGGTGCGGCCCTTCTCTGGGAGGTCGCCGACACGACCGCCGGGCTGGCCAACGGCAAGGAAGCAGAAGCGGTCAAATCGCTCCTGATGGCCGGAGCGACCAAGCAGGGCAGCAACCTTCCCGGCACCTGGTCGTGGAGCCACACCTCGACCGAGCCGCTCGACTCGATCTACGGGGCAGGCCAGATGAATGTCGAGGTCAGCTACGACATCCTCACCGCCGGCGAGTTCGCCGCCAGCGGGGCGACGCTTGCCGACAGCACCGGCTGGGATTTCGGCTCGGCCAGCAGCACCGCCTCGCAGCTCTACTTCTTCGATGTGGGTTCAGAGTTCGATGGGGGGCAGGTAACCGCCTCGCTCAACTGGCAGCGGACGATGACCGCCACCGACACGCAGCCTGGGGTGGGCACCAACTATGTCTTCAGCGGAAACCTCGCGAATCTCGACCTCAATCTCTACTCGGCTACCGGTTTCACGCTCGACACCCTCCTGGCCCAGAGCATCAGTTCGCTCGACAACACCGAGCTGATCTGGGAGACGGGGCTCTCGGCCGGCCGCTATGCCCTCGAGGTCACTTCCGACACCAGCTCGATCGACTATGGCCTCGCCTGGACGGTGGCCGTGCCCGAGCCGGCCACCTGGGCCCTGGCGGCGGTGGCGGCCCTCGGCTTCGCCGCAGCCAGCCACCGGCTGCGTTCGCGCTGACGCGGATGCGACTCTTTCCCTCCGATCGGTATCCGCTGCCGCTGCCGGAAGGCCATCGGTTTCCGGTCGCCAAGTATGCCGCCCTGCGGCGGCGGCTGGCGGGCCATGCGGCCACGGGAGCGAAGCTCGAGTTTGTCGAGCCCCATGCGGCGACCGACGATGAGCTGCTGCGGGTCCACGAACGGGCCTATCTCGGCCGGGTCTTCGCCGGCACGCTCTCCGCCGCCGAGATCCGCCGGATCGGCTTTCCCTGGAGCGAGGCCCTCGTCGAGCGGTCGCTGCGGAGCACCGGGGCAGCGGTCGATGCGGCGGCCGCCGCGCTTGCCGACGGCGTGGCCGCCAGCCTGGCCGGCGGCACGCACCACGCCGGCAGCACCTGGGGTGAGGGGTTCTGCGTTTTCAACGACACGGCCGTGGCGGCCCGCGAGATGCAGGCTCGCGGGCTGGTCCGGCGGGTCGTGATCCTCGACTGCGACGTCCATCAGGGCAACGGCACCGCCGAGATCTTCGCCCGCGACGAGAGCGTCTTCACAATGTCGATCCACGGAGCCCGCAACTTCCCGCTCCGCAAGCATCCCGGCTCACTCGACGTGCCCCTCGAAGACGGCACCGGCGACCAGGCCTACCTCGAGGCGCTCGAGCCGGCGGTGCGCGAGGCGATCGAGCAAGGCCGGCCCGATCTCGTCTTCTACATCGCGGGGGCCGATCCCTACGAGGGTGACCGGCTCGGCCGGCTGAAGCTCACCAAGCAGGGCCTGCTCGAGCGGGACCAGCTCGTGCTGGGAGCAGCCCGGGCCGCAGGCCTGCCGGCGGCGATCGTCTGCGGGGGCGGATACTGCGACGACATCGAGAGCATCGTCGACATCCACGCGGCGACGATGCTGCTGGCAGCAGGCGGGTGATCTGGTCGATCACGCAGCACCGCCCGGCTTCCGGCTGCCGCGTTTGCCCAACGGCCGGCCGGGCGAACGCGATCGGTCATAGAAGCCCCCCGGCGCGAGCCGGGGGGACGGCGGGT
>JAQCJP010000235.1 GCA_027592945.1 Planctomycetota bacterium | reverse complement strand
CCCCGCAGTCGATCATGAATTGATCCGCCGGCGGAATCGTGATCGAGCTCTGCGGCTTCGGGCCGGTAGCCGCGGCGGCCCGCGCGGCCGGCCTGATCGCCCGGCATCGCCCACATCGCGTGCTGCTCGCGGGCATCGCCGGCCGGCTCGTCGATCACCTTGGCGTCGGCCGGGCCTATCGATTTTCCGAGGTCGCCTGTTACGGGATCGGCGCGGGCACGGGCGCTGATTTTCAGCCGGCCGGAGCAATGGGCTGGCCGCAGTGGCCGGGCGATCCGGCCGACCCCGCTGCCGCGATCAGCGATCTGATTACGCTTGGTCACCCGCCCGGCTCCGCTCCCTCGGCCGGCCGCCTGCTGACCGCCTGCGCTGCCTCGGCGACGGCGGATGATGTGGCTCTGCGGCGGCGAGCCTTCCCGGCCGCGGTCGCGGAAGACATGGAGAGCTTTGGCGTGGCCGTCGCTTGCCGGCTGGCGGGCATCCCGCTCGAGATCGTCCGCGGCATCTCCAACGTGGCCGGCGACCGCGATCATGCCCGCTGGAAGATCGAGCCCGCCCTTGCCGCGGCCGCCGAGGTGGCAGCGGCCGTTCTCGCCTCGCCGATCCCGGAGCAGCCCCGGTGAGCCGCACGATCAGCCTGGGCATCTCGACCTGCCCCAACGACACCTTCGCCTTCCACGGCCTGCTCACCCGGGCGGTCGACTGGCGGGGCCTCGACTTCCAGGTCGAGCTGCTCGACATCGAACAGCTCAACACGCGGATGGCCCGCGACGCATTCGATGTCTGCAAGGTGAGCTTCGCCGGGGCCCTGCCGCTGGCCCGCGATGTCGTCGTGCTGCCGAGCGGCTCGGCCCTCGGCTTCGGTGTCGGCCCGCTGCTCCTGGCCGCCCGACCCGACACCCGCCCGACCGACGCCTCCCAGCTAACTCTCTGCCCGGGCGAGCAGACGACGGCGATGCTGCTCTTCTCGATGTTCCACGACGGCACGACCCGCATCGAGCAGGCGGTGTTTTCCGAGATCATGCCCCGCCTCGCCGGCGGCACGGCCGACTTCGGCGTCTGCATCCATGAGGGCCGCTTCACCTGGCAGTCGAGCGGCCTGTCGCTGGTCGAAGATCTCGGCAGCCGCTGGGAGACCGAGACGGGCTGTCCGTTGCCGCTCGGAGGGATCGTGGCCGCCCGCCGGCTCGGGCCCGAGGTGATCGCGGCGGTCCAGCGGGTGATCCGCGACTCGCTGGAGTGCGCCCTGGCAGATCCCGCAACAGCCCTGCCGACGATGCGGCGGCACGCCCAGGAGTTCGACGACACCGTGCTGATGCAGCACGTCGAGCTTTACGTCAACGACTGGACGCTCAACCTCGGCGACACCGGCCGCCGGGCCCTCGCCGAACTCTCCGCCCGAGCCGCCGCCACCGGGCTGGCTCCCGCAACTCGCCTCGAGATCTTCGGGGACCGTTAAAAAGGGGATGTCCCCTTTTTTCAACCCACGTCGAGCCAGCAGGGCAGCGGGGCGTCGGCGGGAAGCTTGAGAATCTTCCGCAACTTGGCGAGGTCGGCCTCGTCGAGCGGCACGAAGACGACCGGATCCTGCACCATTTCCGGGTCGAGCAGCCGGTAGCCGGCCACGCGGCCCCCCTCGACGATCGGGGCCCGGCCGTAGCCGTACATCATGTTGTCGACCTTCTCGAAGAAGTCGCCGAGCGTCACGGCCGCAGGCAGCGGCTTGCGGATGAAGTAGAGCTCGATCACATCCCGCCAGAAATGCGGCACGAACTTCTCACCGACGTCGGCATGGCCCACGCAACTCCGATTCGTGCCGGCGATGCAGGCCGGCAGCGAGGCGAGTCCCCGGCCGCGGCGGGTCGCCTGGCGAGTGAGCTCGTCGAGGAGATTGATATGGAAGTCGGCGCTGTAGCAGTCGTCGCAGATCACGACGACGTGCGAGAGGTCGAGCGGGGACCCGCTGGTCGCGGCGGCCGCGTTGCCGGCCTCTTCCCCCGCCGCAGCCGGCTCCGCAGCGGCAGCCGCCCCGTCGAGCAGCGCCTCGGCCAGCCGCTCGAAGCGGATGTGGTAGCTCTGGATCTCGGTCGGCAGGCCGTGGCCGAGCACGATCACCGTCGTCGGCTTGCCCGCCCCGACCGCTGCGGTCACCGCCTCGAGAAACTCTCCGGCTACGCCTGGAATCGTTTCGTCAGGCCGCTGCTTCTTGTAGATCGTCGAGTCGCAACCGTAGGCATCCGCGATCGCGGTGATCTCTCGGGGCCCGAGCCCTTCGGCCGGGTCGAGCAGGCCGATCACGATCCGCCCCTCGGCCAAGACCGGTGCCGCCGCTGCAGCCTTCCGCTTGGCCTCGATGAACTCAGCCAGCGAAACGAGCGTCGCCACTCGGTCGCCCTCGCTCATTGCCTCAAGGGCGTCGTCGTGCTGTGTCGCCAGGTGATGCACCGCCGGGGCGATCTGCCGCCATCGCTTCGCCGTGACGGCGAGTTTGCCGGCCACCTGGCTGCCGATCCCCTCCTCGAAGGCCGCCTGCTCCGCAGGGATCGTCGCGGCCGGCGTCGCGGGCGAGGCTGCCAGGATCGGCGGGCTCCAGGCGGCCAGCCAGACGGCGGCTGCCGCGGCGAACCAACGCTTTCGTGGCGGCAACTGTTTCCCTTCCATCGTTTCGCCTTCGACGACGTGGCCAGTTCGATTGCCCTGCTCCGGGCGATTGTTCTTCCACTATACCGGTCCTGCCGGCACGACGTGCGTGAAGGCTGGGCTTGGAGCCTGCTCGATCCGTTAAACTTGAGGGCGATCCGACCACTCCCGCTGTCATCCCCACGAGGAGTTCTTCCGATGCCACGCCTTCTGCTTGCCCTCGTCCTCGTCACCGGTTTCGTCTCGCCCGCCTTCGCCCAGCGAGACGCCGGGGCCAAGGCCCGGGGCGACTTCTTCTTCTACGCCCGCAGCGGCTACTCCCACGTCAACGCCGCCCATGCCCACGCCAGCCACTACTACGGCTACCTCGGCAGCACGCCCTCGATCTCCCCGCGGGTCGCCCAGCTCTCCGACAGCACGATGAGCCACCACCTCGATATGACCCAGCAGCACCTCGCCGGCATGCGGGAGTACTTCACGAGCACCGATGACGCCGACTCGATCGTCGTGCTCGACCAGGTCGACAAGCACCTCGCTGCGGCCCAGGCGCACCACTCGGCGGCCCAGGAGGCCGCCCGGACAGCCCCCGACAAGCCGCTGGCCGTGCAGGAGAACGTCGGCAAGATGCAGGACTCGCTCGACAAGGTGATGGCCGGCCAGGAAACCCTCATCAAGCAGCACGGCATCGAGGAGCAGACGCTGCCGCCCGCCGCCGAGTAGCCGTCGGCGGGCCGGCTGACAGCGGTGCTGCCAGCGGCTGCGGCCTGGTCTACACTGTTGGCGAGAGGCGACCCCACCAGACAGCGGCGATGAAACCATCTCGATGCCCGGCTCCACACGCGACCATCTCGTGCTCTGGGTCAACGGCCGCCGGCTGACGATCGGAGCCGGAGGCCTGCCCGCCGCCGACGCGTTCCTGACCGTCAGCAGCCTGCTCCGCGAGCGGCTCGGCCTGGTCGGCACGAAGGTGGTCTGTGCCGAGGGTGACTGCGGGGCCTGCACCGTGCTGGTCGGCCGGCCGACCGCCGGCGGCATCGCCTGGCTGCCGATCGACTCCTGCATCCGCTTCGCCTTCCAGCTCGACGGCTGCCATCTCGTGACCGTCGAGGGCCTCGCCGATCAGCAGCGGCTTGCCCCGGTCCAGCAGGCGATGATCGACTGCCACGGCTCACAGTGCGGCTTCTGCACCCCCGGCTTCGTGATGACGATGGCCGCGGCCTGTGAGCGGCCGGCGGCCAGCCGGGATTGGCCCGCGGAACTCGCCGGCAACCTCTGCCGCTGCACCGGCTACCTGCCGATCGTCGAGGCGGGCGAGCAGGCCACAGGTGAGCCGGGCTGGCTGGCCGACCGCTATCCCGCCGCCGCCTGGGCCGACGAGGCGACCGGGCTGGCCGCCGATTCGCTCGACATCGAAGCGACCTGGACCGAAGCCGGCCGGCCGTTGCAGCGGCGGCTGCTGATGCCGGCCAGCCTCGACGAGGCGGTGGCGATGCGGGCCGCCCAGCCCGAGGCCCGCGTCGTCGCGGGGGCCACCGACCTCGGCGTCCTCTGGAACCGCGGCCTCCTCGAGGTTGCCACCTGGCTCGACCTCAATCGCGTCGCGGAGCTCCAGGGCGTGGCCGTGGTGCCGGAACCCGCGGGCACGACGATGGTCTGCGGGGCCCTCTGCTCGTGGACCGAACACCTCGAGGCCTGCCGGACGCACTGCCCGCCGCTGGTGCCGGTGCTCGAGGTCTTCGGCGGCCCGCAGATCCGCCACGCGGGCACGCTCGGCGGCAACATCGTCAACGGCTCGCCAATCGCCGACTCGCTGCCGATGCTCTTCGCCATGGACGCGGAGCTCGAGCTCGCGTCGGTTGCCGGCCGCCGCCGCGTGCCGATCGGCCGCTTCTATACCGACTACAAGCAGACCGTTCTCCGGCCCGACGAGCTCCTGGCGGCCGTGCGGATGCCGCTGCCGGCGGCCGACGAGCTGGTCCGCTGCTTCAAGATCTCCCGCCGCCGCGACCTCGACATCTCGACCTTCACCGCCGCGATCCGGATCGGCCGGGCCGGCGATACGATCGCCTCGGCGGCGATCGCCTACGGCGGGGTCGGGCCGACGGTCGTGCGGCTGCCGGCCACCGAGGCCTTCCTCGTCGGCCGCCCCTTCACCGCCGAGACCTTCCAGGCCGCCGGCGACGTTGCCGTCGAGGAGATCACGCCGCAGACCGACGTCCGCGGCAGCCGCGACTACCGCCTGGCGCTCGCCCGCAGCGTGCTCGAGAAGTTTTTTCAGGACCATGCCGCCGGGCCGGCCGAGGCCGCCCCCGAGCCCCCTGCCCCGCCCCGGCCCACCGAGTTGCGGGCCGGCCCGGCCGCCTTGCCGAGCGTCGGCAAGACGATCCCGCACGACTCGGCCCGCGGCCACGTCACCGGCACGGCCCACTACATCGACGATTTGCCGCGGCGGGCCGACGAACTGGTGGTCGGCATCGTGCCCAGCCCGGTCGCCGCGGGCCGCATCACATGCCTCGACACCACCGCCGCCGCCGCAGTGCCCGGCGTGGCGGTCGTGATCACGGCCGCCGAGTTGCCGGCGGCCCGCCGCTTCGGGCCGCTCTTTCAGGACGAACCGATCCTGGCCGACGGCGAGGTGCTCTACGTCGGGCAGCCAGTCGTGATCCTGGCGGCGGAATCGGCGGCGGCCCTGGCCAAGGCCCGCCGGCTCGTGCGGGTCGAGATCG
>JAQCJP010000234.1 GCA_027592945.1 Planctomycetota bacterium | reverse complement strand
GCCATGGCTCATTTTGTTTTTGAGAGAAAGAATGTTCATGGCCAATGGGGCGATGGTGAGAGGGCGTTGCATGCTGGTAAGAGAGGTTTGGTCAGTTTCATGCGAAACGGCACGGCACATGCGGTGGTCTCGAAAGCTTCGCCTCCCTTTGATACGGAGTGAGCAGACGCAGTTGCTGCCAAGTCGAATTGTTTCGGCATAGCCCTGAGACGAATTCCCATCGTACATGCAAGCGACGGCTAAGGTTGGCTGCGGCCTCGCGGCCCTGGTTTTCGTGTTCAGCGTGGGCCGTTTCTGAAAGCCGAGCAGGACCAGGATGACCGGCCGATCAGGTGGCTTGCAGATGGCATTCGGAGGGGGAGTGCCGCCGACATCCAAGGGAACCACGATCGATATTCCTCACCACTGATGGCAGATGCTCTCTCTGCGTGAGTCTCGATTATGCTGCTGTGGTGCTCGCAACTTGAAAAGCAGCCCGAGTCTTTTATGTTTCTCAGGTGATTCTTTCCATACGGATATGACGGATACCGCAGCCATGGCAAATGATGTTGCGGCGACCCCTGCCCCTGGTTTCCCGCTGTTGGATGAGCCGTATCGAGTGACAGCGGCACAGTGTGAGCAATTTCGTGAAAACGGCTTCATTAGACTGAGTGAAGTCTTCGATGCCGATACGCTCAATCACTTTGAGCAGGAGATCACCAGCCTGACCTTTGCTCACAACCCGCACGCCAATACGGCCATGGCTGACCGCGACACCTATTCAAGGGCATTCGTTCAAGTTGGGAATCTCTGGCAGAAAGGGGCTGAGGCGAAGCGGTTTACCTTCTCTCGACGATTGGCCGGTATCGCGGCAACGCTGCTTGGGACTCGGGGCGTGCGACTCTGGCATGATCAGGCCCTCTACAAGGAGCCTTCCGGTGGCTTCACGCCCTGGCATGCCGACCAACAGTATTGGCCGATGGCCAGCAGCCTGTCGGTGACGGCCTGGGTTCCCTTGCACGCCGTGCCGCTGGAACAGGGGCCGTTGTCGTTCGGCCGCGGCAGTCACCGCAAGCGCATTGGTCGCGACCTGGCGATTTCGGATGAGTCCGAGCAACTGATTCGAGACTCCATTCGTGAGCAAGGTGTTGTCGAGGTGATCGAACCGTATGCCCTCGGTGATGTCTCATTCCATCTCGGCTGGACGCTCCACCGGGCCGGGCCAAACACGACCGACCGGCCACGCAAGGTGCACACCGTGATCTACATGGACATCGACATGCGGCTGGCCGAGCCGACAAACCCCAACCAGCAGCTGGACCACGAAACGTGGACGCCGTCGACCGCTGTCGGGGAGATCATGGACGATCCCCTCAACCCGGTCCTCTACGAGACCTGAAGCAGGCCGGTCAGACGCCTGCGACGAACGGGGCCGAAATAGGGCCGAGGGCCGTCAGCGGCCCCCAAAGCGTTTTCGGATCCGATCGCTTGTGGAAAAACACTCGCCACCCCTATCCTTCAGTTCGCCATGCAGACCCGTCCTGGCATCTCCTGGGCTCTCTTCTTCGCCGGCGGCCTGTTGCCGCTCGTCGCGTCGGCGGCCGCTGCTCCCGAGTCGCAGCCCAACATCGTCTGGCTCAGCGTCGAAGACATGAGCCCCTGGATCGGCCCTTACGGCGACACGACCGTGCCGACACCCAACCTCGACCGGCTCGCCCGCGAGGGGGTGACCTACGACAACGCCTTCGCCACCTCCCCCGTCTGCGCCCCGGCCCGCTCCTCGCTGATCACCGGGATGTTCTGCACCCGGATCGGCACGATGCAGATGCGGAACAACGCCCCGAGCAAGACCGCCCTGGCCCGGAATCCGGAGGCCTATCGCGAGATTCCCGGCTACGAGGGGCTGCCGCCGGCCTTCGTTCGCTGCTTCCCGGAGCAGCTGCGGGCCGCCGGCTACTTCTGCACCAACGCCTCCAAGAAGGACTACCAGTTCAAGGAGCCGGTCACCGTCTGGGACGAGTCGAGCCCGAAAGCCCACTGGCAGAACCGCCGGGGCGATCAGCCCTTCTTCGCCGTCTTCAACCACACCGGCACCCACGAGAGCCAGGCCTTCCCCGACGCCAGGCGGCGGCCTGAAAAGGTGAGCCCGGCCGACGTGCCCCTGCCCCCCTTCTATCCCGACACGCCCGCCGTCCGCGATGCCCTGGCCCGCACCTACAACAACATCGCGGCGATGGATACCTGGGTCGGCGAGCGGATCGCCGAGCTCGAGGCGGCCGATCTGCTCGACTCGACCGTCGTCATCTTCTTCAGCGACCACGGCGTCGGCCTGCCCCGGGGCAAGCGGTCCTGCTTCGACACTGGCCTGCGAGTGCCGCTGATCGTCCGGTATCCCGGCAGCGAGAACGCTGGCAGCCGCGACGGCCGGGTCGTGAGCTTCGTCGACTTCGGCCCCTCGGTGCTCTCGCTGGCGGGGATCGAGCCTGACGCCCGGCTCGACGGCACCCCCTTCCTCGGCCCCTTCGCCCGCGAGCGGGACGACTACCGCCGGGGCCACGCCTACGCCAATGCCGACCGCTTCGACTCCGTTTACGACCGCTGCCGAAGCGTCTCCGACGGCCGCTTCCGCTACACCCGCAACCTGCTCCCCGACCTGCCCTACCTGATTCGCAACGCCTACCGCGAACGGCTCCCGATGACGGCCGATCTGTATCAGCTGGAGGAGACCGGCCCGCAGCGGCCCGAGCAGTGGCAACTGGCCGCCAGTCAGCGACCGGCCGAGGAGTTCTACGATTCCCAGGCCGACCCCTGGGAAGTGGTCAACCTGATCGACACCCCGGAGCATCAGGAACGGATTGCCGCGCTGCGGAAGCGGCTCGACGCCTGGATCGCCGCCACCGACGACCTCGGGTTCGTCCTCCCGGAGACGAGGCTCGTCCGGGAGAAGATCTGGCCGCCCGACGGCATCCAGCCGGCTACCCCTCCGGCCGAGATCGACGAGCGGGCGGTGCTCCGCGACGGGCGGACCGCCTTCACCGTCAGCCTCGCCTGCCCCGACCCCGGCGCCTCGATCGGCTACCGGCTCGGCCGCGAGAAGCAGCAGTCGGGCCCCTGGCAGGTCTACACCGGGCCCTTCGAGTCGCCGGGCGACCGCCGCTTCCTCGAGGTCCAGACCCATCGGATCGGTCACCGGCCGACGGTCAGCGGAGCCTTTCTCGGGGGCGAGTAGCCGGAGGTGTTCCCGGCGTCGGCATGGCGTGCCGGTCCGCCCCCCTCGTAGACTCTCGTCCAGCCTCAGGGAGATTGAGCATGGCATCGAGCATCGGCACCGCGGCGTCCCTTCCCCCCTGCGATCACAGCCCTCGGCCCTACGCCGGCCCCGGGAAGGCCGAGGTGCTCGCGCTCCGCAAGGAATACGTCAACCCGGCGATCTTCACCTACTACAAAGAGCCCCTGATGATCGTCGAGGGGCACATGCAGTACCTCTACGACGAAACGGGCCGGCGGTATCTCGACGGCTTCGGCGGGATCGTGACGGTCAGCGTCGGGCACTGCCATCCCCGGATCGTGGCCGCCGTCAACCGGCAGAACGAGACGCTCCAGCACACGACCACGATCTACCTCAATCCGGCGATCGCCGAGTATGCCCGCGACCTGGCGGCCCGGATGCCGGGCGACCTGAAGGTCTGCTACTTCACCAACTCGGGCTCCGAGGCCAACGACCTGGCGATCCTGATGGCCCGGGCCTACACCGGCAACTACGACGTCCTTGCCCTCCGCAACTGCTACCACGGCGGCAGCATGCAGACGATGGGCCTGACGAGCCACCACACCTGGAAGTTCAACGTGCCGCAGGGCTTCGGCGTGCAGCATGCCCTCTGCCCCGACCGCTACCGCGGCCCCTTCGGCTACGACGACCCGGCCGCGGGAGAGAAATATGCTGCCGACATCGCCGATCTGATCCGCTTCGGAACACCCGGCCGTGTTGCCGCCTTCATCGCCGAGAGCATCCAGGGCGTCGGCGGGGCGGTCGTCTTCCCCGACGGCTACCTGAAGGCGGCCTACGAGCACGTCCGGGCGGCCGGCGGCCTCTGCATCGCCGACGAGGTGCAGTCGGGCTTTACCCGCACCGGCAGCCACTGGTGGGGCTTCGAGACGCAGGGCGTCGTTCCCGACATCGTCACGATGGCCAAGGGGATCGGCAACGGGGCGGCCCTCGGCGCGGTCGTCACCACGCCCGAGATCGCCCAGGCCCTCACCTCTCGAATCCACTTCAACACCTACGGCGGCAATCCGGTGGCCTCTACCCAGGGCCGGGCCGTGCTCGAGGTGATCGACGCCGACGGGATCCAGGCCAACGCCGCCCGGGTCGGGGCCCGGCTCAAGGCCGGCCTCGAGTCGCTCGCCGAACGCCACGACCTCATCGGCGACGTCCGCGGCCTCGGGCTGATGCTCGGCGTCGAACTCGTCACCGACCGGACGACCAAGGAGCCGGCCCGGGAGGAGGCGGCCCGCATCCTCGAGACCTGCCGCGAGCTCGGCCTCCTCCTCGGGAAGGGGGGCCTGTATGGCAACGTCCTGCGGATCAAGCCGCCGATGTGCCTCAGCGAGGCTGACGCCGATTTCCTGCTGGCGGTGCTCGACGAGGCCCTGGGGAGGGTCTGACCGCGGCCGGCGGTCGCAACCTTTGGCTTTCCCAGCCGTTGAACCTCCCGGGAGCGGTCTGCCGCCACGAGCCCCTCGAAATCATCGCAGGCCGCTCCTCCTCCAGGGCCCCAGAGAATCATCCCATGGCTGCAACCGTCTCCTCCCGTCGTCAGGCGCTTGCCGACTTGGCCCGCTCGCGGCGGGCGGAAGGCTCGACGGGCCGCTTGATCCGCCGGACGGCGGTAGGCGTGATCCTTGCAGCGTTGATCGGCTGGATCGTCCTCTGGCTGCTGGGCTTTTTCAGCACGCCCAAAGAAGTGCTCGCCGTGCGAGCCCTGGTCGACGGCCAGGTGGCGGAGCTCGAGCGGGTTGCCCGCAACGAGGCGCCGCTTTCGTATGAGGGAGGTTCATTCGGGGCGATGTTTGAAACGATGCGGCAGGTGCCCGAGGCCTACCGCGATCAGGCCCGGGCCGAGATGGGCCGACTGTTTGCCGCCCGCGAGCGAGCCGAGATCGATTCCTTCTTCGCGATGCCCCCGGCCCAGCGGCAGGCCGAGCTCGACCGCCGAATCCAGGCCGAGGATGCCCGCCGCCGCGCCTGGCAGGCCGAACGGGCCAGCCGCGAGGCTTCCCGCGAGGGCGGTCCCCGCGGAGGCGACAGCCAGGCTGCCGGAACTCGTGGTGGGCCGCCCCCGGCCGCGGGACCGCCAAGCAGCGGCGGGCGGCGGCGGGGAGACGGCACC
>JAQCJP010000233.1 GCA_027592945.1 Planctomycetota bacterium | reverse complement strand
GATCGGCTCCGGGGCTCAGGTGGTGACCATCGCCTTGAGGTTCTTGAGGGCCCGCACGCGGACCTTCACGCTCTCCGGCTTGGCAGGACGATCCTGCAACTCACCGGTGAACGGATTCTTGACGCCCTTCTGGGCGGGACGGGCCGGAACCTTCTTCCGCTCGATCTTCACGAGCCCCGGAATCGAGAAGACCCCAATGCCAGTGCCCTTGAGGGCGTTGTGGATCTCGTCGGAGAGAGCCTCGATGACGGCAACCACGTCCTTCTTGGGAAGGTTGGTCGCCTCGGAGATGCTCCGCATGATCTCCGTCTTCGTCATCGGCTTCTTACCGGTCTTCTTTGCCATGTGCCAAAACCTCCAAAAATACCCGTTGTGTGATGCGACGAACCCGCCGCGGAATAGACGACGATACCCTCAAAAACGGCTCTTCATGCCGAATTTCACGCTGATTAGAAGTGGCCGATCGGAAATTGCAACCCAGAAAATCGCTACTTTCCGCAAAAAAGGCTGTTTTTGGGCCAGAAGTCCGGCTTTTTGCTACCCTGCCGGGGTGAGCGAGAGATGGAAATGGCCATGGCAAACGCTGCGTGGGAGGGCCGTGCGATCCGCTGCCTGCTGGCTGCCTGGGCCGCCGTTTTCTCGCTCGCCGGGCCCGCCTTTGTCAGGGCGGCCGACGAACCCCCGGCTGGCTTCGACAACCCGTTCGAGGCCCTTGCTGGTGAGGGACTGGCCGGGGAAGCAGGGGACGATGAGGCTTCGAAACGGCCCTTCGATCCGATTCCCGAGCCGGCGGTGTTCCTGCCCGAAGACCGGGGTCGTGACCGTGCCCTCGACCGCGCCGGCCGCCTGATCGCCGACGGTCGCTGGTCGGATGCCGCGGCGATCCTCGACGAAATCCTCGCCGATGAACGCGATGCCTTTGCCGACTCGCCCGCCGTCGCGGCGACGCGGATGAGTGTTCGAGCGGCCGCGGCCGAGGCGATCCGTGGCCTGCCGAGGCCGGGCCGCGAGGCCTATCTGCGACTCAGCAGCGGACGCGCCGAGCGGGCCCTCGCCGAGGCGATCGCAGCTGACGACCACGAGGCAATTGAAGCGGTCGCTCGACGCTGGTTCGCCACGCCGGCAGGATGCGAGGCGACCCTGATCACAGCCTTGCTGGCGATTGAAGCCGACCGACCGCTCCTGGCCGCTGCCTGGCTGGAGCGACTCGCCCGGGAGCCCGCTGCAATGTCCTACGAGCCGACGCTGTCAGTGATGCGGGCGCTCGCGCTGGAGCATGGCGGCGATGACGAGGCGGCTCGCCAGGTGCTGGCGGCGGCCGCCCGCCGCGGCGGCAGCCTGACCCTGGCCGACATTGATCTGACCGCGTCACAGGTGGCCGACAGCGGGACTGCCTGGCTGCGGCAGTTCACCGGCCAGCGTCGGGGCGGGGCAGCGGGGGCCGACTGGTGTCAGTATCGGGCCCGACCCGACCGCAACCCGGTCGTCGAGGCATCGCCGCCGCTGCTGGTGCCACGCTACCGAGTGCCGCTGGTCCGCCATCCAGAAGAGGCGAAGCGACTGGAAACCCTCCGCCGCGGCGCCGTGGAGGCAGGTCGCCCCCTCCTCCCGGCAGGCATGCCGCTGGCAGCCGGTGACCGGTTGGTCACCCGCACCCCTCTGGGGATCCTGGCGATCGACTTTGCCTCCGGCCGGCGAATCTGGCTCGATTCGGCCGTGCCTCGAGCGACCGTCGAAGCTCCCTCCGGCGACACGGCCAGCGACGCGCTGCAACGGGCCTTCGACGACCTCACGAGCGGACAACTCGCCTCCGACGGTCACCTCGTCTTTGCCGTCGAATCCGATCCGGCGGCCACGGCCTTGCGGGAGACGCGTTTTCGGGGAACCGAACGTCGCCCTGGCGACTGGGACGACGGCAACATGCTCTCAGCCTACGACCTCGCCGACGGGAGCCTCCGCTGGCGGCTTCCTGCTGGCGATGCGGCAGCGGCCCCCAAGAACGAGGGCGGCTTCCCGCGGCTGGCTGATGATGTCCCGGCCAAGCCGTGGTACCTCGGCCCTCCGCTGGTTTCGCGGGGCGACCTTTATCTGCTGGTCGAACAACGGGGCGAGGTGCGGCTCGAGGTTCGCCGGGCTGCCGATGCCAAACTCCGTTGGTCGCAGCCGCTGGCCAGCTACGATCCGCCCGAAATGATCTCGCTCGAAGCCAGTTGGCCCCGGCGGCTGGCGGGCCTGACGCCCGCGGTCACCGAAGGCCTTCTCGTCTGCCCAGTCGGGGGCGGCTGCGTAGTCGCGGTCGATCTGCCGCTCCGCTCGCTCCGCTGGGCGACCGCGTATCCCCGACCGGACGCGGAGGCGAGGATCAACCGCGGAGGCGGGCTCCAGGTGGCCCGCGATCTCGCCCCGCCCGGAAGCGAGCCCTGCCCGATCATCGCCGACGGCCGGGTCTTCCTGGCTCCCCACGATGCCGAGGTCGTCTTCTGCCTGAGCCTTCAGAACGGCACTCCAATCTGGTCGCGACCGCGGGAGCGGCTCATGACCGTCGCCGGTGAGGTCGATGGAAGGCTGATCCTCGTCGCCGATGACGGCGTCGAGGCGGTCGACGCTGCAACCGGTCGCCGGCTCTGGCGACGGCCGCTCGGAGAGGGCGAGCAGCCGAGTGGACGCGGCATCCTCACGCCCGAGAGAATCTTCGTGCCCTGCGATGCTCCCGGGATTCTCGAGATCGCGGTGCGCGACGGTCGCGTGATCGCTCGGCGTGCGATGCGGGGCGGGAGCCTGCCGGGCAATCTCGTGGTCCATCGGGGTGAGGTGATTTCGCAGGGCGTCGACTCGCTCGATGTCTTCCACCAAGAAGCGACCCTCGACTCGCGGATCGAGACCGCCCTCGACACCGACCCGGCCGACCCCTGGGCGGCCTATTGGCGGAGTCAGGCGGCGATCGAGGCCGGGGCGGTCGACGAGGGGCTCGAGGGCCTGGCAGCGGCCGTCGGGCCAGGAGGCTTTCGGGTCTCCCGGGGAACCCTTGCCGCGACGCTGATCAGGGCGATGCAGCAGGATTTCCAGGCTGCCTCCGCGTGGCTCGACCGCTTCGACGGGGCCGGACGCTCCAAGGACCTCGCGCGGGTCGCGGTGGACGGCTACCTCCGGGCCGGGAATCCTGCCCGGGCCTGGGTGTTTCTGGAACCACTGCTGGCGTTGAGCCCCGGCGACTCGAGCGACAAGGAGCCCGTGATCCTCATCGATCCCCTCGAGCCCGACATCCGCATCGAAGCTGACCGCTGGGTCCGCAGCCGGCTCGACCGAGTCTCGCAGGCGGCAGACGAGCCGCTGCGGCAGAAGATCGCAGACCGGTGCGGGGCAATCGTTGCCGATGTCCTCGAGGCAGCCGATCCGGAGGCACGGCAGCGGCTGTCGATCATGGTCGAACGGCTTGGCCATCAGCCCGCAGCCGCGGCCGCCCGTACGGCGATCGTGGCCGACACCGTCGGAGCGACGAAGCATTGGGCAGTCCGCGGGCAGCTTCTGGCCCTGGAAACCGCCGCCCCCGCCGTGGCTGCCGCTGGGATGTTGTCCGACTCGAAGGCCTGGCCTCTGGGACGAGTGAACCATCGCCTCCACCGCGCCGGCCGTCAGGCCGCCGCGGACCACGAGCATCTCCTGCCGACGCCACTGGTCGGCGCAGGGACGGCCGGCACGCGAGCGGCAGCAGCGGCGATCGACACCACCCGGCAGAGACTGCTGCTGAGCGATGCCTGCGGCCGATCGATCACCCCGCCGCTGCCTCTGGATGGCTTCGCAAGCCGCCCGCTGGGCATGTGGGTCAACGAGACCGCGCTGGTCGAGGTCGCGGTTGCGGGCCGGGCCGTTTTCATTCGCACCGAAAGCGGGCTGGCCGGCTACGACACCCAGGCCGACCCGGACGTCGGCCGCGGGCTCTGGCGGCGGGCGGAGCTTGGCACCGAACGCATCCCGGCGGGGATGGCCCGCTGGGGCGGTGGCGTGGGGGGACGGGTCGCCCGCGATTCGAGCGTGCCCCTGGGAATGCGAATCATCGAGCCGGACGATAGACCGCGGGGCGGGGGTCGCGGCCTGATGGCCATGCCGCAGGGGCTTGTGGTGCCCGGCCTCCGATCGATCACGGTTGTCGATCCGGCCACCGGGGATATCCGCTGGGAGCGGCGGCGACTCCCGCCGGGCCTCGACTGGCACACCGATGGCGAATCCCTGGTGGGCTGCACGGTTACCGGACGGGACTCGCTGGTCCTCCGATTCAGCGACGGCCACCTCCGCCACACCTTTGACCTTCCGCATCGGCGGCACCGGCTGGCCGCCCATGGCACGCGGATCGCGGCGGTGCAGCCACTTGATGACCAGCCCGGCCGACTCACCGCCCAGCGGGTGCGGCTGCAACTCTGCAACCCCGTTGACCGCGAGGTCCGGCCCCTGGGCGAGTTCGCCGGCGAGGCCCGCGCGACGGCGACCGGTGACGGCCGACTGGCAGTGCTCGCCCCGGACGGCGAACTGGCCGTCCTCAGCCTCGTCGATGGCGGGCTGTTGTTCCGGCAGCAGCTCAACGGTGCTCCCCGCCGCTTCGACCGGCTCCAGGTCATCGCCTGGCACGACCGTTACCTCGTCTTTGCGGGGGTCGCTGCGGAAGACGACGAGGAGATTTCACCCCTGGCCGACCTGATGTTTTCAAGCACGGCCAATCCGATCGTCTCCGGTGGGCTCTGGGCCGTCGATCGCAATGACGGGCAGCCGCTTTGGCCGGTGCCGGCCGTCCTCGAACGGCAGTCCCTCCACACATGCCAGCCCAGCGATCTGCCGATCCTGACATTTTGCCGGCCCTCTCAGCCGGGGGGTCGGCAGCGACCGCAACTGAGCCTCCTCTGCCTCGACAAGCGAACCGGCCATGCCGTCTTCCACCAGGAGGATGTCGGACTGGCACCGCCCACCTTTCCGGGCCGCCCGGTCTCGGGCGATCCGGAAAAGGGCCGGGTGTTCATCGGAACGCCCGGCTCCTCCAGCGGCGCCGTCGAGCTCGAGTTCACCGGCCGGCCGATGCCGCCGCGGCCCCCGTTCCAGAGTCACGGCCGCCCCCCGACCGCCCGGGTCGACCTCGACGTGAACGCAGACCTGTTCGCCCCCGCGAAGCCCGCGGCCCCGGCCCTCCCCAATCTCTTCCGATGATGTCGCCGACACGATCAAACGCGGCGGGCCATCGGCAACGCCCGCCGAGGCGAGGTTTCTCCATTCGGCCACTCGCGGCCGGCCGGCTTGCGGTGTCACTTGCGGTGACGCTCGCCGTGATGCTGGGCGGCCGGCCCGGCCGCTGCCTGGCCGCGGGCCCCCGTTTGGAAACGGTCGTTGCCGAGAGCCTCGACTGGCTGGGC
>JAQCJP010000232.1 GCA_027592945.1 Planctomycetota bacterium | reverse complement strand
CGAGATGGCACGGACCCGCCCCGAGCCGGCGCGAGGTGAACCCGACCCGAGCGTCCGGCGAGATGGCATGGGCTCGCCCCGAGCTTCGTCGGTGGTGATCGCGGATTGGGCGTGGTGGTGGCGAACGGTAGCTCGGGCTTCCGGAGGCCGGGAAGGCCCGCCGTCCCCCCGGCTCGCGCCGGGGGGCTTTTATTGCGTCAGCGCTTGTGGGGGGTGGCTGGCGAAGCCGTCGGGCTCGGCCAGTCGCGGATCGTTTCCCACCCGCCGACGGGCCCAGATGAGAAACCCGGCGGCCGCCAGCAGGAAATAGGGCGGGAGCAGCTGGACCACCCGGTCAAAGGCGACCTCAGGCGGAGCCTGCGGGGAAGCCCGCTCGACCCCGGTGACCGCCGCGGCGAAGGCGACGCTCATCACGCCGTAGCTGACGTTCACCGCCAGCCCCCGGAAGCTCAGCACGGTGGCCCGGTGCCGGGAATCGACCAGCTGGTTGAGGTAGTGGCTCTGCAGGAACATCAGCAGCCGCATCGAGAGCGAAAGCAGCATGAAGAAACCGACGCCCCACCAGGGAATCAGCAGGGCGGTGCCGGCCAGGCCCAGGCTGACCGACCCCACCAGGAGCCAGAAGTTGGCCCGGGGAGACCGGGCCGTCGCCAGCCGCCGCATCGGGCCCGCGGCCACCAGCCCGATCACCGCCGTGCCTCCGCTGATGATCCCAAAGAGAAGCTCCGGGATCCCGATCCGGGTGTAGAGCTGACTGGAGACGACCAGCAACTGCCGGATCGGCTGGTCGAAGAGCACGCCGGCGGCGATCACCACCAAGACCGTCGGATTCGCGAGAATCCAGCCGCCGGTGCGGATCGTCTGCCGGAAGGGCTCGAGAAGGCCACCGCTGGAGGCCGGCCGGTCTGCGGCCGGTTCCCGCATCGCCAGCGTGACGGCGACCGCGCCGCAGGCGGAGAAGAAGGTGAGCCAGACTGGCAGCCGGAAGGTGTCCGCGGCGGTGAAGTCTGGCGACCGGCCGAGCCAGGCGGCCAGCGTGTTGAACAGGTCGGGCGAGTAGACGAGGCTCCCGGTGATCATCGCCACGATAGTGGCCAGGCCGCCGAACCGCATCAGCCGTTCGAGCACCCGTGGCCAGTCTCGCTCGCGGCCGGCTGCCTTGAGCGAGTCGAAGGCGAGCGCCTCGTCGGCCCCCGAGGCGAAGGCCTCAGCGGCACCGCTCAGAACCCGATTGAGGATGAGGGCGGGCACGACCCAGACCGACCCGACGGGAACCACCGCCAGGAGCAGCATCTCGATGGCCATCATGATCGCCGCAGCCAGCAGCAGCACCTTGCGGCCAACGAGATCGGCCAGGGCCCCCGAGGGCACCTCGAGGACCACGATCACCACCGCCCAGACGGCATTGAGCAGCCCGAACTGCTCGAGGGTGATGCCGTACCGCAGGAACATCACCATGAAGACCGGGTAGTAGAACCGGATGTTGAACAGGATCCGGAAGGCGACAAACAGCCGCACATTGCGGTCAGCGAGGGCTCCGGCGGCAGTCTCAGGCATGAGCGGGGCTGGGGTTCTGGTTTGGGTGGGGTGATTATCGCACGACGTGGCATCGATTGGATGAACGCCCGCAGGGAATACGGGTTCGCGAGGGGGTGGCCGTGCCGGGGAGCCGGCGTTGCTGGCCGAGCGAAGCCATGGATGGCCAGAGCGAGGCCAGCATCGAGCGAGCGGAGGCCAGGCGGGCACCGATCCGCCGGAGGCGGATTGGTCGCGACATGAGCGTCTGAGCGACACGGCATGGCCACCCCCGAGCCTGCGCGAGTTGAACCTCCCCGGGCTCGCGCCAGGGGGCTTCGAGGGGACGGGTCAGCATGGTGGGAGGAGGGAGCGGGAGTCGACGGATGCCCCGTTTTCGGTGATTCCGGCCGCCCCCCTTGGGTTTACGTCTTCCGCAGGTAGACTACGGGACTCCCAAGTGGGCCTTTTTTGGCTGCGCTGCGCGGTCTCCGCGTGGCTGATCAGGCGGATGGCTCGCGATGAAAGCGTTTTCCGACCGTTGAGCAGACATTCCTAGACCAGAGGACTTCGACCGTGGCAGTGGCGATTCGAATGAAGCGGATGGGGCGCACCCACCGCGAGTTCTACCGGATTTGTGCGACCGACCGTCGCAGCCCGCGAGATGGCCGGGTGATCGAAGAACTCGGCACCTATGACCCGCACGTGCCCGAGACTGACGCCCGCTGCAGCCTCAACGCGGAGCGGGTCGACTACTGGCTCTCCGTCGGCGCGCAGCCGAGCGATGCGGTACGGGTCCTGATCAAGAAATACGGCACCAACGGCACCCATCTCAAGGAGATGGAAGAAGCCCGCGAGCGGCTCAAGATGCCCAGGCAGATTCCGGACGTCGGGCCACCGGCCTTTGTTCCCAAGGAACCAGAGCCCGAGGCCCCGCCTGCTGCCGAAGGCGAAGCCGCCGAACCGGCTGAGGCTGCGTCGACTGAGCAGGCCGAAACCGCCGCTGCGGAGCAGCCCGAAGCCGCCGCGAAATCGGAGTCGGCGGAAGGCACGCCGTCGGGCGAGGCCGCTGCCGAGGCCACGCCGGTTGAAGAGCCAGCTGCCGAGCCGGCTTCGGAGGGGACCACCGAGGAGGCCAAGAGCGAGTAGGCCTGCCGCCGGCTTTCGTCAGCCCGGCTCGGCCACGGGAGCGTGGCCCTTACCGCCAGCCAGCCATGCGGATCGATATCCTGACGCTCTTCCCGGAGATGTTCACAGGCTTCCTTGAAGGAAGCCTGTTGGGCGCTGCGCGACGAGACGGGCTGATCGACGTCCGCCTCGTTGACATTCGTGATTTCGCGGACGGCCCTCACCGTCAGGTCGACGACCGTCCCTATGGAGGCGGCCCCGGCATGCTCCTCATGCCTGGCCCGGTGGTCTCCTGCATCGAAGCGACGCAAACCAATGGCGACCCGGCGGGGCATGTCATCATGCTCACCCCCGGGGGTCGCCGGCTCGATCAGCCGCTGGTCGAGGAGTTGGCCAGCCGGAAGCGGCTCCTCCTGGTCTGTGGACGGTACGAGGGCTTCGATGCCCGGGTCCGAGAGACGGTCGGGGCCGAGGAAATCTCAATCGGTGACTATGTCCTCTCCGGCGGCGAGGTCGCCGCGATGGTGGTAGTCGAGGCCGTCGCCCGCCTGATCCCCGGGGTGCTCGGAGATGACCAGAGCGCCAGCCAGGATTCCTTCTCCGGCGACGACCGGCTCGTGGAGGGCCCTCAATACACCCGGCCGCGTGAGTTCCGCGGCCTGCACGTGCCCGAGGTGCTGCTCTCGGGCGACCACCGGCGGATTGCAGCCTGGCGGCACGAGCAGGCTCTGGCCGCGACCCGCCGGCGATCCACCGTCACCCCAACGCCGGGCCTCGCCCGGAGGAGCAACCCGTGAGTAACAAAATTCTCGCCGCCGTCGAGGCCTCGAGCCTCAAGCCGGAGGTGCCGTCCTTTGACATCGGTGACACTGTCGATGTTCACACCCGAATCCTCGAAGGCGACAAGGAACGGATTCAGATCTTCAATGGCGTGGTGATTGCCAAGGCCGGCTCAGGCAGCCGGGAGACCTTTACCGTCCGGCGGATTGTCGCCGGCGAAGGAGTGGAGCGGAAGTTTCCGGTTCATTCTCCGAAGATCTCCACGATCGAGGTCAAGCGGTCGGGCGTCGCCCGCCGTGCCAAGCTCTATTACCTCCGCGACCGGTCCGGCAAAGCGACCCGCCTCAAGGAGAAGCGGGAAGATGTTGGTGGCGGCAGCGAAGGGAAGGGTCGGGGCCGCAAGAAGGCGGCCGCCAAAGCCTGACGGGGCCCGCCATGCCCTCGTCACGGGATGAACTGGGACGGCGGGCCGAGGACGAGGCTGTTCGCCACCTCAAACGGCAGGGCTACCGAATCGTCGGTCGCCGGGAGCGAATATTTCGAGGCGACATCGACATCGTTGCCCTCGACGGCCGGACGGTGGTCTTTGTCGAGGTTCGCTCCCGATCGGACACGGCCCATGGTCATCCCGCCGAGACCGTCGGCCCCGCCAAGCAGCGGCGAATCGCGGAACTGGCTGCTGCCTACATTCGCCGCCACCGGCTGGAAGACGAGAGCGTCCGGATCGATGTGGTCGCAGTGACCTTCAATGCCGCTGCCGCTCCCACGGTCGAGCACTACCAAAACGCGTTCGACAGCCCGTGGTGAGCGCCTGGTTACGGCAACTGCGGCAGCTCGTCCGCGGCGGTAAAGGTTTGCAGCGTGCCGGTCGGCAGCCGGCGGGCAAGCTTGTCAAAGCGGAGGCTCAGATGGCTTGCCGCTTTCCTGTCGGGCACCCGCCGGATCAGCACCCCGGCCACCTGGTCTGGCCGACGTCGAGCGACGGCCGCATAGACCTCCGGATCCCGCTCTCCCGAATCGCCCACCAGGAGAAACCGTCGGTCGGGAAAGTCGGCCATGATCTGCTCAATCGCCCGGCGCTTCGAACGCTTGCGGGCCGTCAGCCGGCCCAGGGGTGTCGAGTCTTTGAGCCGAAAGAGTTTCAGGTGCATCGAGCCGGCCGGGAGGCTGGCCGAGCCGAGAAAATCACAGAGGCAGGTGGAGAGCTGCCAGGGGCTGGCCGACACGTAATGAAAGGCGGCACCGGCCGCCTCCCAACGGCGATAGGCGGCGGCCATTCCTGGAACCGCCCGAAACTCCCGCAGGAGCGTGTTGCGGAGCAGTTCTCGGCGGTCAGCGACATTGCTCACCTTGACCGTGTCGTCGATGTCGGAGATCACCGAGAGCCCTTGGCCCTCGATGAGATGAATCCGCCCCGCCCCGCAGTCCGCAGCGGCGACCAACTCTTCCTCGCCGGCCTCGGCATCGTAGGGCAGCCAGCGGCTGCCCGGATCGCCCGCGTGTGCATGGACCGCTACCTCGTCGTCGGACAACTCGAAACTGGCGTTGAAGTGCCCGCTGCGATCCGAAATGCCGGCCTCAATCAATCGATCCGCAAGGCGGATCCGAACCGGCTGGCCGGGCACCCGCTGGAATAAGAAGCAGTCGGCTCGGCGGCGAAACACCTCGCTGGCCAGATCAACCTCGTCCAAGTCGAGCATCCGCCTGAACACGGCCACGGCGAGGGCCCGGCGGCGGCTCTGCTGCGGAAGCGGGCGGGCAACCATGCCCGCCACGGTGGCCCGCCAGCCGGAGTCGGTCCGCCGCGCGTAGGTGGGGAAGAACCTGATCATGCAGCGGTTCGCAGGCGGGTCGGCTTGCAACGAGATCCCGCCCATCTTACAACCCAGGAGGTCCTTTGAGAGGCCGTTCGCACGCGGCCTGCGGGCCAGAATCACCGGAAGACAAGGTATGGGCGTCAAGAAATCAGGGAAAGGCCGTCGCAAACTCGGCCAAAAGAAGCGGCGGATGCGGGCCAAAATCC
>JAQCJP010000012.1 GCA_027592945.1 Planctomycetota bacterium | reverse complement strand
CAGCGATGGCTTTTCGAGTGGGAAGACGGGGCCGGGCGAACGGCCGGGGGCCGACCGCCGCTCGCTGCCGCTCGCTGCGAGCGGCGGCCCCTGCTATCTTCTTTTTATACCTTGCGGCGGCGGGAGCCGCTGTGACGCGTTTGCGTGAAACCGCCCGCGGAAGCGGCCGTCGGGCCAGGCTCGAGCGGCGGCCCGGTCGCGGGTCGATGGCCCCCAGAGCAGTTGTCCGATGACACGCCAGCCCAGTCCGTCGCCGCGGGCCCGCGTGTGGGGCGGTTTCTGGGCGGCAGCCTCCGTCGCGGCGGCTGCTGCAACGCCCCTGCCGGCTGCCCCGGCGACCTCGGGAGAGGCCCGCCGCGCGGAGATCGACCGCGAACTGGCCGGGCTCCCCCTGCTTGTCGCCGACTCGCAGTCGCATGAGCGGGTGGGGTTCCACGGCTACCGCCGTGATCCGGCCTGGATCAGGATCGATTTCGGCGGGCGGATCGAACCGGAGAAGATCCTGCTGTTTCCGGCCAAAACCCGCCCCGAGGGGCCGACCGGCTTCCCGGCCAGCCTGGAGATCGAAATCGCCGGCGAGGAATCGTTCACCGAGGCCGTGCGGCTCGCCCGCTGGCAGGAGGCCGCTCCGGGGGCCGGAGAGCGACTCCCCTTTCTCGCCTTCGAAGGCAACGGCGCCGCGGGCCGCTACCTCCGGCTGCTGGTCACCGGGTTTCGGGCGGAGCCGACGGCCGGGGGCGAGGAGTTCTACCGCCTCGGCGAGATCGTGGTGCTTGCCGGCGGCCGCAATGCGGCGCTGCGGCGACCGGTGACCACGACCGCGGCCTTCGAATCGTCGCGGCGGTGGGAGCCGATGAATCTCACCGACGGCTTCTTCTGGTGCCTGCCGCTGCGGGGGCGGCAACCCGCCGCCACGAACGGTTTCGCGACGCCTTCGTCTCCCGGGCGGGACGCCGGGGGGAACGTCTGGGTGGAGGTCGATCTCGGTGCCAGCCGGCCGATCGACGAGATCCATTTGGTGCCGGCCCACCCGCGGGGCGGCGCCGACCTGCCGGGCTACGGGTTTCCGACCCACTTCCGGATCCTGGCCGACGCCGCCACCCCGACCGAACAACTCGTCTGCGACGAGAGCAACGGGCTCTTTCCCAGCGATCCGCTGCCCAATCCGGGCCAGGCGACCTTCATGATCGCGACTCCAAGACTCGTGGCCCGCACGATCCGGGTGGCCTGCGACGGCCTGTTCCGGGCCGGGCCGGGCAGCGGCCAAGGCCCCAACGAGCACCTCTTCGCCCTGGCTGAGTTGCAATGTTGGCAGGGTGGCAAGAACCTGGCGGTTGATGCCAGTGTGCGGTCTTCAGGGGCGATGACCGGCGCCGGCTGGTCTCCCGCCGCCCTGGTCGACGGCTTCTCCAGCCGGCATGACCTGCTCGGCTGGACTGCCTGGCTCTCCGGGCTGGAACGGCGGGCCGCCCTCGAAGCGGAGGCGTCCGAGCTTGATGCCCGCACGGCCGCCGCCCGCGACCGTCGGCAGCAGCGGTTGCTGGCCATCGCCGTGGCGGTGACGAGCGTCTCGATGCTGGCGGCGGCCGCGGCGGTCGTCGTCCAGCGAGCGCGTCAGCGGGGAGCGCAGGAAGCCTTTCGCAGGCGGCTGGCCCGCGATCTGCACGACGAGATCGGAGCCAGCCTCAGCCATCTTGCGATGCAGAGCGACCTGGCCCGCGAGCAGCTGGCCCGCGACGACCGGCCCGACGCCCGCCTGGCAGGGCTGTCGGCCTCCGCCCGGGCGACGCTCGACGACATGCGGGATGTGATCTGGCTCCTCACGCCCCGCACCGGCACCTGGGTGGAACTCGCCCATCGACTCGAGTCGATCGCCCGGCGGATGCTCGACGGCATCGGCCACGATGTGGTCGTTCACGGCCGGCCGCCCGAGGGGCTCGCGGCCAACGACGGGGCGCGGGAAGTGGTGGGGTTTCTCAAGGAGGCGCTGGCCAACGCCTTGCGGCACGCCGACGCGACGCGGGTGAGGGTGGTATTTGAATGGGGCGACCGGCTCGTGATCCGGGTGGAAGACAACGGTCGCGGATTCGAGATGCCGGCCGTGGCGCGGGAAGAAGACCACTACGGGCTCGGCAACCTCGCCCGCCGGGCGGCGGCGCTCGGCGGCATCTCCGCGGTCGAGTCGGCACCGGGCCGCGGCACCCGGGTGCGGCTGGTCGCGCCCCTGAAACGCGGAGCAGGCTCCGGATGAACGCGATCTGGGTCATCGAGGATCACCGGCGACTCCGCGACACGGTGCGGGAGGCGCTCGCGGTCGCCGAGTGCGGCCCGGTGGCGACGTTTGCCGACTGCGAGTCGGCGATCCGGGCGGCGGGCCGCGGCGGGGAGCCGCCGGCGGTGATCCTGCTCGACCTCGGGCTGCCGGGCATGTCGGGTCTGGCCGGGCTGCGGGAGTTCAAGACGCTGCTGCCGCGGACCGAGATCGTGGTGTTCACCGTCTGCGACGATCGGGAGAGCGTCTTCGAGGCGATCCGGGCGGGGGCGTCGGGCTACCTGCTGAAGTCGGAGCCGGTGGCCAGGATCGTGGCGGCGGTCCGCGAGGTGCAAGCGGGCGGGGCGCCGATGACCCCCGAGGTGGCCAGGAGGGTGCTGGTCGAGTTCCAGGAGGCGGCCCCCCCGTCAGCCGAAGCCGCCGCGGGCGGTCCGCCCCCGGCGGCCGCGGCGCTCTCGGACCGGGAACTGGACGTGCTTCGGCTTCTGGCCGAGGGGCTCGTGAAGAAGGAGGTGGCCAGCCATCTGGGCCTCAGCCCCCACACCGTCGACAACTACATCCGCCGCATCTACGCGAAGCTTCACGTCAACACGGTCGGCGCCGCCGTCGCCCGGGCCGTGCGAGACGGCATGGTCTGAGGCCGCCACCCGCCTGGCGGACGCGGCCGCCAGGGGGGGCATCGGGCCGCGGTTTCCCGACGGCGGTGTCACCGCGTTGGCCGCCTAGGCCAGGTCGAGCGGGACTGGCCTGCTTTGGAAATCCTGATCCAGCCGGTATGAAGGTCTACTGCCCAGAGGGCGAGGAGACTTTCGATGACGACGAGACGACGGAAGAAGCACCGTCCCGAGGAGATCGTTGCCAAGCTGCGTGACGCGGAAGCGATGCTCAACGCGGGCAAGGATCTTGCGGCGGTGTTGCAGGCCTTGGAGGTCAGCGAGTCGACGTTCGACCGCTGGCGCTCCCAGTACGGCGGGATGAAGTGTGAGGAAGCCAAGAGGCTGAAGCAGCTTGAGGACGAGAACAAGCGGCTGAAGACCTTGGTGGCGGATCTCTCTCTTGATAACCAGATGCTTCGGCATCTCTCGGAGGGAAACTGGTAAGCCCTTCCCGGAAGACCGCGGACGGCCTGCCATGGATCAGAAAAGCCGGGCAGCGCAACCCCGGCGTGTGGTACGACACGCAGGCACTGCACTACGCGCTGTTCGCCGGCGACCTCGATTATGTGGTGCTCGGTGACCGCCTTGCCGCCGACGCCCACGGGCCGATGCTTGGCCCGGTGGAAAAAGGGCCATCGATGGCTTTTCCCACAGGCAGTCAGACGGCCGGAAGCTCATAGCCCGCTCGGCGCGGGCGGTCATTCCAGGCGTTGGCGTCATCGGCGTCAATGAATCGCTCGGCCATCGGATCAAACAGCAGTTCTCGGCCTGTCCAGCGGGTGATGTTCACCAAATGGCAGAAGGCGACGCTGCGGTGGCCGATTTCAACATCTGCGACCGGTCGCTGGCGTGACTTGATGCAATCAATCCAGTTCTGCAGATGCCATTTGGCCTGCCAGAGTGCGGTCTGATCAGACCATTTCATCTCCTCCTCCGCCTGGTCGACCTGCCGCATGAGTTCATCCCGGATATCAATCGGATTGGACATGAACTTATTGCGATTGATTTCGAGCTTGCCCTTTTCCCCAATAAAAATGGCACCGCCCTGGGGGCCTTTGTCCAACTCGAACCGGACTTCCGTTCCATCTGCGTACCAGGCCGCCACTTTGCCATTTTGGCCGGCCGTGAGCGGCTTGAAGCGGACCGGCAGGGTGCCATCTTTGCCCAGCGCCCACTGGATCTGGTCGACACCATGCGCCCCCCAGTTGGTCATCTCCCCGCCCACATAGTTGCGGCCCTTGGTGGCCCCGTCGCCGAATGGACGCCAGACGCTCTGGTTGAGATGCAGATCCCAGTGAAAGCCCCCGGGAATCGGTTGTTCCGCATAACTATCAACCGCAGGAGTCGAGCCGACTCCGGAATAGTTCACGGCTGACACGTAGCGCAGCTTGCCGAGGCCACCGTTCCGAACGAACTCGCAGGCGACACGGTTCATCTCCATGGAACGCTGCTGGGTCCCAACCTGAAAAACGGTATCGTGCTTCCGGACATGCTGGACAAGCGTCTGCCCCTCCTGCACGTACAGGGTGAGTGGCTTTTCCGCATAGACATCCTTGCCCGCTTGCACGGCATGGATGCAGGGCAGCACACGCTGGTACTCCTGACCGGCAATGATCACTGCATCAATATCCTTGCGGTCGAGCAATGGATAGTGGCTGCCGTACACCGCCCACGTCGCGGCTTTTTCCTTTCTGAACTGCAGAGCCTGAGTGATGTTGCAATCGGCAACTGCCACCAACTCTGCTGACTCCGGCAACTGCTCCATGAGCAAGCGAGCGCGTTGCCCCGCGCTGATGCAGCCAACCCTGATGCGATCGTTGGCACCAGGCCTCGTGACGCTCGCCAACGCAGACCGCGGGATGATCGTCGGCAGGCAAAACGCCGTACCGGCGGCTGCCACAGAGGTCGCAGTCAGAAAGTCTCGGCGGGGGACCTGTAAATGTTGACTCAACGCATCACTCTCCGTTTGGTTTTTGCAAAGTATAGTGTTTGCTGCGGCATTTTCGTAAACGTTGGGGACGTGCAGCCGTCGAGCGTCGTGAGCCACGCGATCCGCTCACCCCGCTTGGCGACGCCCCCCTCGCGGTCGAGCCAGGGGTCGCGGACGACCGGAATCCCGGGCTCCCGCACCCAGGCCTCGAAGGTCGCCTCAGCGGCGTTTGAACAGGTCGCTCGTGGCGAGCGTGCGGACGAGCGACGCGAGCCGGTAGCCGTCGGCCTTGCTCCGGGCGGCGATCGCATCGAGGGCGGCGGCGTCGTCGACGGTCATCACCCGCCTGAGGGCGTAGGTGGCCAGTTGCTCGATGAAGGCCCGGGCGAAGGCATCGGGCGACTCGGCCAGGAGCCGCTTGAACTCGGCGGGGCCGGCGAAGGAGCGGCCGTCGGGCAGCCTGCCGGAGGCGTCCACCGGCGGGTCGTCGCCGGTGCCCCCCTCCACCCGCTCGTGGGTCCGCCAGCGGCCGATGGCGTCGAAGTTGTCGAAGGCCAGGCCCAAGGGATCGATCTTGGCGTGGCAGGAGGCACAGGTCGCGTTCGTGGAGTGGGCCGCCAGCTGCTCGCGGATCGTCGCCTTCGGCTGGTCTGAGGGGACGGGCTCCAAGGGCTCGACGTTCGGCGGCGGCGGCGGCGGCGTGCGGGCGAAGATCGCCTCCGAGACCCACGCCCCGCGGTGCACCGGCCGGTGACGGGTGCCGTCGGAGGTGAGCGAGAGCGTGGCGGCCTGGGTGAGAATCCCGCCGCGTTGGCTTTCCGGTGGGAGCTTCACCGGCTCGAGCGTGGGCTTGTCCGGCATCGGCATCCCGTAGTGGATCGCCAGCCGCGGGTCGAGCATCGTCCAGTCGGAGTCGAGGAGTTGCCCGAGCGGCTGGTTCTGCCGAAACACCTCCCGGAAATACCCGGTCGTCTCGAGCACCATGCTCCGCTCCAGGCCCGCATCCCAATCGGGGTACAGCTCGGGGTCGGGCTGGAACATCCCCACGCGGGAGAGCTGCAGCCACTGCCGGGGGAACGATTCCAAAAACCGCTCGCTCTTGGGGTCGGCGAGCATCCGGTCGACCTGGGCGGCGAGCCCCTCGGGCGTGCCGAGCGCCCCGGAGCGGGCGGCGGCGAAGAGCTCCTCGTCGGGCAGGGAACTCCAGAGAAAAAACGACAGCCGGGCCGACAGTTCGAAGTTGTTCACGCGATCTCCCGCTGCCCCGGCTGAGGCCGCGGGGCGGCCTTCGTCCGGGCCTTCGACCAGGTGCACGAAGTTGTGCGCCGCCAGGATTGCCGCAATCCCGCCCAGGTAGGCCCGGCGAAAGTCCTGCCCGGCATCGCGTTCCGCCGCCACGAAGCCGACGAACGGAGCGATCTCCGCGGGCGGTACCGGCCGCCGCCAGGCCCGCTCGGCAAAGGCCCGCAGCCGCTCCGCGACTGCGGCGTCGTCCTTTTCGTCCGGCGGCGCGAACGGCTCCCGCTTCGCCCGGTCGGCCTCCAACTCGATCGGTCCGGTCACCTCGACCGAATCGACGAGCAAGAGCGGCACGAGCGGCTTGCCATCGTCGGCGAACAGCCTCGCACCCTGGGGGAAGGTCGTGAATCCCGCCACGTCGCGAATCGTGTTCGGCACGCCGTTGTGCACTCCCGGCGCGGTGAGGGTGAAGGTGCCGGGGTTCTCGTGCCGCACGTCGAAGTTGCCCTGGGGCAGACGCACCTCGAACTCGACCACGGTCGGCTCGGCCTCGGCGGCGTTGACGTGGGCGGCTGCGACGGTCCGCTTCAGGCCCTGGTGCCAGAGTGCCAGCCGCGGCAACCGGCCCCGAAACGATGGCAGGCCGCTGGCCTGGATCCGAATCCGATAGAGCCCCGAGACCGGCGCGGTCACCAGGTGCCGGGCGGTGCCCGGCGGCAAGAGCCACCGCTGCCCGTCACCGGCCGCCTGCCGCTTCGTCGTGGTCGCGGGCGGGCTTGCCGGGAAGGCCAACTCCGCGGCCGTTTCGGCGGCCCTGAGATACCGCTCCACGTGGGCCGGGGAGAGCGAGAGCACGGATCCAAGCCGCTCCCAGCCGTGCCACGTCTGGTCTTCCAACAGCAACCCGGGCGCCGTCACGTCGAGGTGAATCCCCAGCAGGTCCTCCATGGTGTGCCGATACTCCTCCCGGCTGAGCCGGTAGTGGGCGACGGGGCCGCGGCGGGCCATCCGGGCCGCCTCGCCCCGCGCGAGCTCGGCGGTGATCCAGTCCACCGCCCCGGCGATCTCCGCGGCAGCCGGGCGCGGCTCCTCGGGGGGCGGCATCTCGCCGGCTGTGATCCGAAATCGCACCTCCCCCCAGCGACCGGCCGCGCCGGTATCGGCGAAGTCGCGCGAGAGCGTGTCCAAACGGAAGCCTCCCTCCTGGGCCGTCGCGTCGTGGCACCTCAGGCAGTGGGTCGTCATGAAGGCCTCGATCACCGCCGGCTCGCTCGCGGCCGCCGCCGGTTCACTGACGCAGGCAATCACGATGAACGCCAGCGAGAGCAATCCCCCGCCGAGGCTGCCAGCAACGTGATCCCGAGAGCCCTGGTTCATGGGAGCACCATCCGTCTGGATTGTTCCAGGCCTTCCCGGGAAAGATACCGCTCCTCGGGAGGCATCGTCACGAACTTCCAGGGATCGGCCTTCACCCGCACGATCCGCCCCGGGCGGTAGCCGTCGAGCAGCTCGGCAAACCGCAGCGTCGCGCGAATGCCGCTCGAGCCGGTCGGCGGCTCCGGCGACGCCTCCCAGCGGAGCACGTCGCCGATCTTCTTGTCGCCGCGGTGATACCAGGTGCGGAGCGTGTTTTCCGAGACTGCCACGCCGAAGCCCTTGTCCTGCGAATCGTGGAGTTCCTCGAGCAGCTGCGGATCGACGTTGAAGAAGGTGAGGCTCAGCGTGCCGCCGCCGTAGTCCTCGGGCTCCACCGTATCGATCCGGGCCGGCACCCACCGCTGCCGCTGGTGGCGGAGGTGCCGGAGCCGCTGGGCTGCGGTGGCAGCCTCGCGGCTCTCGTCGTCAAGCCAAATGTCGATGACCGACCATTCCCGCTGACTCCATCCCTGCGACCAGCCGAGGTTCACCTGCACGACCATGCCCGGCTCGACGGTGTCGGCATCGACGAGCGAGCGTCCCCGCCAGACCCGGGTGACGCGATCGAAGTCGAACCGGTAGGGGGTGGTGATGCCGTCGGTGGCCGGCTCGCCGACCGGCTCGAGCTCGATCTTTTCCTTGTCGAGATCGACGCGGTCGACCCGCCAGGCCCGCTTGCGGCGGGAGTAAAACGTGAAGTCGTCCTCGAGCAGGAGGGCATGGTCATGACGCAGCTCCGCGCGGTCGAACCGGCGGAGCCGCTCGGGCAACGCCGGAATCGTCTCCTCCTCGCCGGCCGGCGGCAGCAGGAAGCGACCGTGGAGGTGGGTGCCCAGCGGCACGTCCTTGAGCTCCGCCCGCGCCCCGTGATACCAGACCTCGCCATAGGGCAGCAGCGCGAACCAGTGGAGGGGAAAGTGTTCCTCGAAGGTGTCGTGCAGGCCGTCCGGACGCAGCGCCCCGCGGCGGTTGACCGGATCGATCTGCACCAGTTCGCCGGCCAGCGGGACGCCGGCTCCGGCGGGCGGAAACTCGAGGGGAAGGGGCACGAAGTCGCGTGCGAGATCGGCGGCCGCGAGCTGGGGGCCCTCGGCAACCGACCGCGAGACGCCGGCGGCGAGCAGCCCGCAGCACGCGAGCAACCGGAAGACGGTTTCTCCGCCGGATACGAGCCTTCGATTCATGGTCCCGCGATGGTCATCTGTGGGGCCTGACGCCGCAACGCGTCGAGCCCCTCGGCCGGGATGCCCTTGCCTCCCGAGAACCGCACCCGCTTGAGCGACTTCGAGCTGGCCAGAGCCGCGACGCCGGCGTCCGTCGCGGCCCCTCCTGAGACAGACAAATCCGCAAGTTTCGGCAGGGCGGCCAGTCGCCGGAGGGTCTCGTCATCGGGGCTGCCCCCCTCAAGCCGCTCGAGCGTGGTGATCGCGGCGGCGGCGGCGATTCCCTCGGTCGTCGCCTGCCGATCGCCGAGCCAGAGCTGCTCGAGCGGCAGGCCTGCCAGCGCCGCGATCGCCTTGCCCGAGCTGCCCGCCTCGAGGCTCCCGATGCCGCACTGCTTGAGCGTCTTCTGTCCGGCGAGGGCGGCAGCGCCGGCGTCGGTGAAGCGGCCGTGCATGAGCCAGAGCCATTCCGACACCGGCACCTTGGCGATCGCCGCGAGCCCCGCGTCGTTGACCGGCGTGTTGTGGAAGTTTACCCGGCGCAGGCCTTTGATCGCGGTCAGATGGGCGAACCCGGTGCCCGTGCATTTCGAGGACGAGAGATCGAGCTCCTCCAGCCCCGTGAGGCCCGCGAGATGGGCGAGGCCATCGTCCGCCACCGGCGTAAGCGAAAGGCTCACCTCGCGGAGGCTGCCCAGTTTCGCCAGGTGCCGCAGGCCGTCCGACGTCACGCCCGTGTTGGCCAGCCACAGCCGCCGCAGGGTGTGGATCCCGTCGAGGTTGGCGAGCCACTCGTCGCCGATCTTTTCGTTTCGCTTGAAAGCCTTGTCGTGCGGGTTGCCGCCGTCGAAGAGATCGACGCCCACCGGCACGTCGAAGATCTCGAGCCCCGTGTCACCCGTGGCGAGCAGCAGCCACTGCGGTGCCGCCGTGCCGTAGGTCACCCTTCCGCCCACGGCGTCCACCGCCGCCTGGAGCCGCTGCCAGCGGGGCAGATCGGCCGCCGCCGCGGCGATCGCTGGCAGCAGCGCCTCGACCCGCTCCTTGAGCCGCGGATCGGCGATTTTCCCTGCCGCCGCCGTGCGATCGGTCGCGTCCACCGTCAGCACCGCGGCGAGCGCCTCCCGGTCGGCCGGCGTCGTGTCGAGCCAGTCAAGCACGCCGTCGAGATACTCCGTGATCCGCGGATCGAGATCCTTGAAGCCGGCCGCCGAGCGGGGCAGGCCGAGGGCCCGCCGCATCGCGTTGTGCATCAGATACCGGCCATGGTCGAGCGTGAGATGGATGGTGTCGCGGTAGAGATCCTCCACGCCGCCGATCGCGGCCCGGCCCGCGGCGACGTCCTCGGCGACCGCTGCCAGGAGGTTCTGGGCGAAGGTCTGCCGCAGTTCACGGTCGGGGTGAAGGCGGCGAAGTTCGGCCAGGAGGGCCCGCATGTAGCCGGTCGAATGCACCATCTCGGTGGGATCCCGGGCGTGCTCCAGTTCACGGGCCCGGGCTTTCTGAAAGGCCCAGCCGGAGTGCACGATGAAGGCCGCTCCCGGCTGCTTTTCCATGAAGAAGCCGATCGTGTCGGCATCCTCGGCCAGCGTCGACCCGTAGTGAACCTGCACGGAAACGAGGTCGAACTGCCGGTTCGCGACCGCCTCGGGCCACGTTGTCGACGACTCGACGCACGGCTTTTCTGGATGAGCCTTGATGTGCGGCAGGCTCACGCCGCAGTCGACGTGCCAGCGGACGTTCTCCGCGGGGAGTTCGGGCCCCGGCAGGGCCTCCGGCACCGTGTCCCACGTGAGCGAGTTGCCGATCAGGTAGATCGTGGGCGGCGGGGCGGCGGCGGCGGTTCCCGCGACCAGCAGCAGGGCGGCGAGCATCGGCACCGCAGCAACGGCCGGGAGACGGTACAACGGGGGGCGGTGACGAGCCATGCGCGGTTCGCTCCGTCAAGGTGCGGTTGTCGAACGGGGTATCGAGATCAGACGTCCTGCCAGCAGCCGGGCACGGCCGCAGGATCGGCTCCGGCGTCATTCCGCCGTGCGGGCGGCGGCGGCGACAGCGAGTCGGGGGGGCATGACGGTGGAATCGGCATGGGAGCCTCAGCGTTTGCGGAACAGGTCACTCGTGACCAGCGCTCGGACAAGCGACTGGAGCCGATAGCCGTCGGCCTTGCTCTGGGCAGTGATTGCATCGAGGGCCGCGGCATCGTCGACGGTCATCACCCGCCTCAGGGCATAGGTCGCGAGTTGCTCGACAAAGGCCCGGGCGAAGGCGTCGGGCGACTCGGCCAGGAGCCGCTTGAACTCGGCCGGGCCGGCGAAGGAGCGGCCGTCGGGCAGCGTTCCGGAGGCGTCGACGGGCGGGTCGTCGCCGGTGCCCCCCTCCACCCGCTCGTGGGTCCGCCAGCGGCCGATGGCGTCGAAGTTGTCGAAGGCCAGGCCCAAGGGATCGATCTTGGAATGGCAGGAGGCGCAGGTCGCGTTCGTCGAGTGGGCCGCCAGCTGCTCGCGGATCGTCGCCTTCGGCTGGTCGGAGGGGACGGGCTCCAAGGGCTCGACGTTCGGCGGTGGCGGCGGGGGCGTGCGGGCGAAGATCGCCTCCGAGACCCACGCCCCGCGGTGCACCGGCCGGTGGCGGGTGCCGTCGGAGGTGAGCGAGAGCGTGGAAGCCTGCGTGAGGATCCCGCCGCGATGATCCTCCGGCTTCAGGCTCACCCGGCGCAACCCCGGCTCCTTGGGTACAGGCAGGCCGTAGTGGATCGCGAGCCGGGGGTTGAGCATCGTCCAGTCGGCGTCGAGGAGTTGCCCGAGCGGCAGGTTCTCCCGGAACACCTCCCGGAAAGAGGCAGTCGTCTCGAGCACCATGCTCTGCTCGAGCCAGGGGTCGTAGTCGGGATAGAGCACGGGGTCGGGCTGGAACATGCCGACGCGATAGAGCTGCAGCCACTGCCGGGGAAACGACTCTAAAAACCGCTCGATCTTGGGGTCGGCAAGCATCCGGTCGACCTGGGCGGCGAGCCCTTCGGGGCTCGAAAGGGCACCCGAGCGGGCGGCGGCGGTGAGATCCTCGTCGGGCAGCGAGCTCCAGAGGAAATACGACAGCCGGGCCGCCAGCTCGAAGTCGTTGACCTGCGGCCGCCGCTCACCGGCCGAGCCCTCCTCCAAGTGCAAGAAGCTCCGGGCCACGAGCATGCTCGTGAGCACGGCCCGATGGGCGGCCAGGGCCGATTCCCCCTCCGCCCGCTCGGCGGCGTAGAACTTCTCATAAGACTCGAGCTCCGCGTCGGCGACGGGCCGCCGCCAGGCCCGCTCGGCGAACCGCCGCAGGCAGGCCCGCAGTTCGGCCGGGTCGTCTTCCTTGCCCTGCGCGGGAACGAACGACGCCCGCCGCGCCTGCTCTTCGGTAGTGACGATCGGCCCCTCGACCTCGACGGAGTCCACGAGCAACAGGGGCAGGATCGGCTTGCCGTCCTCGCCGAGCAGCTTCAAGCCGTCGGGCCGCGCCGGTAGCTTCAGTTCCACGACCGTCATCGGCGTGCCCCCCTGCGTGTTTTCGGCAAAAACGCCGGCCGCCTGGTTCAGAAAATTGAATTGGCCAGTCGGCAGCCAGGCCTCGATCTCGACGGTCGTCGGCGACTTTTCGTCCGCCACGACGTCGATTCCCGCGACGGTCCGCTTCGTCGCGTCGTGCCAGATGGCCAGGTGCGGCACGCGGCCCTTGTGCGACGGCAGGCCGCTGAGGACGAACCGGATCCGGTACCGCCCGGCGACGGTTGCGTAAAAGAGTCCGCGTCGGAGGGACGGCCGCATCAGCCAACGCACTGCGGGCCGCTGATCGCCCGCCTCCCTTTTTTGGTTGCCGTTCGGCGACTGGAAGTGGGTTTGCGAGGCAGGCAGCGTGTCGGGGAAGGCGGCCTGGATCACGGCGTCGGCGGCCCGCACGTATCGCTCCATGTGGGCTGGCGCGAGCGCCAGGACGGCACCCACCCGCTCGAAGCCGTGGAAGCGAGGGTCCTCGATCAGCCCGCCCGGCTGGCCGTTGTCGACGAACACGCCGAGCATGTCCTCGATCGTGTAGGCATATTCCTCCCGGCTGAGCCGATAGAGATTGACGGGATCCCGGCGGGCCATGCGGGCCGCCAGGCCCGCGTCGAGCTTCGCGGCCACCGCTTCGAGCATCCCGCCGAGTTCGGCGGCGGTCGGCCGCGGCTCTTCCTCGGGCGGCATCTCGCCGGCGTTGATGCGGCCGAGCGCCTCGGCCCATTTCTCGGCGACGCCGGCATCGCCGCAGTCGAGCGGCAGGGTGTCGATCCGAAACCCGCCCTCCTGCTTCACCGCGTCGTGGCAGCGGACGCAATGGCTGGCCACGAACGCCTTGATGGCCGCGTCGCCGTCGGGCGCGGCGGCCGACGCGAGCGGGCCGCCGGCACACGACGTTCCGAGCGAGCATCCGACGAGAAAGACCCCCAGCAGCAGTCCGCCGCGGCGAGATGTCCTGGATTCGTTCAATGTCTTGCAACGGTTCATGGCAGCTCCCATTTCGAGGCCTTCTGGAGATCGGCCTCCGACATCAGCCACTCGTCATGAGGCAGGAGGACGTAGATCCACCCCGGCCTCTTCGCCCTGACGACCCGCCCGGGCATGAATCCCTGCCGCAGTTCGACATCGAGTTTAAGCTGAATGCCACTGCTGCCCGGCGGCGGTTCGGGAACTCGGGACCAGGAGACCACGTTTCCGCGCGGGGCGTTCTCCTGGTGATACAGCCAGGTCCGCAGCGTCGGCTCGGCGACGGTGAGTTGCAGGACCTTGTCCTTGGCGGTTTCCAGCTCTTCGTAGAGCGACGGATCCATGCCGCCGAACAGCGTCACGGTGACCACGCCCCGGCCGGTATCGCCATTCTCGACGGCATCGACCCAGCCGGGCACGAACCGGCTCTTCTGGTGCATGAGATGGTTTTCCCGCTGGAGCTCGGTGAATGCCGCGCGGCTCTCCTCGTCCAGCCAGAGATCGGTGATGCCATATTCCTGCTTCTGGTTCGGCATCGACCAGGTAAGGTTCACCTGCACGATCTGCCCGGGCTCGATCGCGTCGCGGGAGACGAGCCGACGTTCCTTCCAGATCCGGGTCGAAGTGTCGAGCACGAAGTTCATCCGCTCGTTGACGCCCCCTTCGACCGCCGGCCCCTCGGGATCGAGCGTGAGTTCGAAGCGACTTTCCTTGAGCCCGACGCCAGGCTCGAGGGCGACGACCTTCCAGGCCCGGCCGCGGCGGGAATAAAAGCTGAAATCATCCTCGATCTCGAGGGCGTGCGTGTACCGCAGCAGCCTGTTGGCGGGGTTCTTCGCCTCCTCTTCCGACAGCGGCGGCACGAGATCCTTCTCCGCCTCCGGCGGCAGGAGCAGCCGCACGTGCACGTGGGTGCCCGGGGGAATGTCACGAAGCTCGGCCGGGGCTCCGTGATACCGGGCCATCCCGTAGGGCAGCATCTGGAAGAAGAGCCGCTTCTCAGGAGTGCCGGGGCCGCGATCGATCCGCAGGCCGCCTCGGCGGTTCATTGGATCGACGACGACGAGGTCGCCGGCCGTCTGCACGCCGGCTCCGGCCGGCGGAAACTCGCCCGGCTTCGGCACGTGATCCCGCAAGGCCTGCTCGGGGGGCGTATCGGCGGCCCGCAAGCCGCAGCACGCCACGCCGGCCACGAGCGTCGCCGCGAGGGCCCCGGCAAGCCTCATGCCACCACCTCGGAGATCACGCCGTTGGAGTCCGAGAACGTCGCCGCCTCGACGCCCATCTTCTGGGCCATGGTCAGGAGCAGGTTGGCAAAGTGGGCCTTCGGGTTCACCGGGGAGTGGTAGATGCCCGTGCCCTTGCCGTAGCCGGGGAAGTCCTTCACCTGCCGGTTGTAGTCGATGTGCGCCCCGTGCTTGAGTCCCAGTTGCGTACCCCCGGCGAGGACCAAGGGCAGGCTCGTCGTGCCGTGGCTGTTGCCGTAGGAAAGCCCGCTGCCGTAGAGCGCCATGGTCGTCTCGATCAGCGGTCCGTCGGCGTCCTTCACTTCGGAGAGCCGGTCGAGCAGGTAGCCGAACTGCTGCACGTTGAAGACGTCGCTCTTGGCGAGCTGCTCGAGCGCCTCCTTGTTGCCGTTGTGGTGCGAGAGCGAATGCCGGTCTCGATTGATGCCGATCTCCGGCACCGACGGGCCGGTCCCCTCGTTGCCGGTGTTGAATGTCACCACGCGGGTGAGATCGGTCTGGAAGGCGAGCACGATGATGTCGTACATCGTCCGCAGGTATTCCCCGAGCCGCTCGAGCGGCACGTCCTTGTTGAGCCGGGCCGCGTCGCCATCCGGCACCTTCGGCTTGGGCGTGTCGAGCCACTCGTCGGCCCGCTTGGCCCGCACCTCCACCTCCCGGACGGCCACGAGGTATTGGTCGAGCCGGCCGCGGTCCTCCGCGCCGAGCTTGCCGGCGAGTGACTTCGCGTCGGAGAGCACGAGGTCGAGCATGCTCGCCTTGCGGCGCAGCGCCCGCCGCTGCTTGCCGATGCCGTCCTTGGGCTCGGAGAAAAACTCCTGGAACACGACGGCGGGATTCTTCTGGGCGGGCAGCGCTATCCCGTCGGCGCTGATCGCCATCGGGATGCCCTGGTTGCTCAGCTCCAGCGACGGGAAGCGGGTCTTCGGGCCGATCAGCTGGGCCATCAGCTGATCGACCGAGATCGTGTTCTTGTCGGCGGGGCCGTGCTTGGCCCCGGTCAGCCAGGTCTGCGTTGCGTTGTGGGCCACGCCGAACGAGTTGGGGTGATAGAGGCCGCTGATCGGGGTGATCACCCCGCGGTGCTTCTCAAGCGGGGCGAGGATCCGGGAGAGCTTGTAGGACGGGCCCGCTTCGGCGATCTCGTAGTCATAGGTGTTCACGCCGTTGGGCAGGTAGATGAAGATGCTCCGCCGCGGCCGGGCCGCCGCCGCGGCCGCCCGCACGGGCCGCATGCAGTCGAGGAACGGCAGGGCGAGGGCCGCCCCGCAGCCCCGCAGCAGGTGGCGACGATTGAGCAGCGGGCCGGTTTTGATCACGAGCATGGGAGCCTCCGTGGTGTGGGCGGTGCGGAGTCAGGCAGATGGGGGGCGGGTCGCAGATGGAGGTCGGGCAGCCTTCCCTGAAACGTCATCCAGTGCGGAACAGGGAACCGCCTCGAATAAGGATGACTGTGGGCGGGAAGGCGGTTACACCCACGGCCTCCATTATGGGCTGAAACTGCCGGGGGTGCATGTGACGCGATCGCGTGGCATGCAGCGCCGGGGTGGCGGACTATGGTGAAACACGGCGTCCTGACCGCTCGCTCAAGGGTTTTCGCGCCGCAGGCCGGCATCTCCAGTCGGGCGGCCGAAACGTTCTTCCGGAGCCGGTTCCATGCACCTCGACCGCGACACTCCCAGGCTCTCCCGGCGTCACGTCCTCCGCGGACTCGGCGTCTCGCTTTCGCTGCCGCTGCTCGACTGCATGCAGCCGGCTCGGGCCGCCCTCGCCGAGGCCTCCCGGCCGCGACGCTGCGCGTTCATGTATCTGCCCAACGGGGTGAACACCCGGGCCTGGGAAATGGCCGAGGTCGGTCCGACGTACACGATGTCGCGGCTGCTCGAGCCGCTGAAGGAGCAGCGCGACGTGATCACGCCGATCAGCGGGCTCTACCATCCCAACGCGATCGGCATCAATCACAGCGCCGCGGGGATGTGGCTGACCTCCGGCAAGGTCGGCCAGTCCGACAAGAACACGATCTCGGTCGATCAGCTCGTGGCGCGGGTCACCGCCCCGCAGACCCGCTTCTCGTCGCTGGAGCTCACCTGCGAGGGGCATGGTCTCGCCGTGAACGCCGACGGGATCGGCCTGCCGGCCGACGCGAATCCCGGCGTGGTCTTCCGCCGGCTGTTCGAGGAGCCGAAGGGCGGGATCGCCGCGCAGCGGCGGCAGCTCGGGCGGCGGGGCAGCATCCTCGACGCCGTCCTCGACGAGGCCACGTCGCTCGCCAGGGCGCTTGGCAGCGAGGACCGCGGTCGGCTCGACCAGTATCTCGTCGCGGTTCGCGAGGTCGAGGTCCGCACCCAGCGGGCCGACGCCTGGCTCGACAAGCCCCGGCCGAAGATCGAGGAGGCGGTGCAGTCGAAGCTCAACCGCGACGTGGCCCGCGAGATGCTCGGCGAGTATTACCGCACGATGTACGACATCATCGTGCTCGCGTTCCAGACCGACATGACGCGGGTGGCGACCTTCAGCACCGGCAACGAGGGGGTGGGGCCGGCGGTGCCTGAGATCGGGATCAAGCAGACGCGGCATTCGCTCTCGCATCACAATGGCAATCCGGTGCTGCTCGAGGAACTCGCCCAGAGCGACGTCTTCAACATCCGGCAGTTCGGGTATTTCCTGAAGCGGCTCGGCGAGGTGCGGGATGCCCAGGGGCCGCTGCTCGACACGACCGTGGCGGTGTTCGGCAGCGCGATGTCGGAAGGGCACGGCCACGGCATGACGAGCGTGCCCACGATCCTCGCCGGCGGCACGGCGCTCGGCTTCAAGCACGGCAGCCACGTCGACTACAACCTGGTCAAGGATTTCAAGGGCTACGGCAAGCATCCGGGCATGTATTTCGGCCCGGTCAATCCGAAGGCGCACCTCAGCAACCTGCTCTTGACGGTGGCGCAGAAGATGGGCGTCGAGACCGAGGTCTTCGGCGACTCCGGCGGTGTCGTGTCCGAGGTGCTCTCGTGAGACGCCCGCCAGTCTCCGCCGCCCTGGTCGCGGGCCTGGCGACCCTGCTCGCCGCCTGCGGCGTCGCGACAGCGGGCGGGGGTGACGGCTTCCTGCGGCAGCACTGCCTGCGGTGCCACGACGACACGAAGCAGGAAGGGGGGCTCCGCATCGACACGCTCTCCCGCGACTTTTCCGACCCAGTCATCGCCGGCCGCTGGGCCGACCTGATGACGCGGATCAACGCGGGCGAGATGCCGCCGGAGGAGGAGCCGAGGCCCACGGCCGACGAGATCGGCAACGTTGCCGGCTGGATCGAGGCGGGCTTGCGGGCGGGCGAGGCCGCGCGGATGGCCGCCCGGGGACGCGTCACGTTTTCCCGGCTCAGCCGCGAGGAGTATGCCCACACGATCCACGACCTCCTGGGCGTGCGGTTCGACGTGACGGCGCCCGGCGTGATGAACGAGGATCCGGCCTGGCACGGGTTCGAGCGGATCGGTTCGCTGCTCTCGCTGTCGCCGTCGCACGTGGAGCGGTATCTCGCCGCGGCCGACACGATCGTGAAGCGGGCGTTTCCCGAACAGGAGCCCGAGGTCAAGAAGACCCGTCGCGACGCGATTTCGCTCTGGTCGGAGGGGTCGCGGGCAGAGCTTGCGGCCAAGGGGCTTGCCGACAAGGTGCGTGTTCCATGGTACCCAGGCTTCGAGGGGTGGCACATTCACACCGGCGCGGGCAACGGTCCGGCGCGGGTAAGGATTCAGCTGAGCGGCATCGCGCCGCCCGGCGGAAGAGCACCCCATCTCTCGGTTTGGGACGTCGTCGGCAAACGCACGGTCTTCGACACCGACGTGGTCGCGGCGGAGGACAAGCCGATCGTGGTCGAGTTCGTCACAATGGCCCCGACTATCCTGCTGATGAACGAGGTGCCTGGCAAGATTGACAACAAGGGTGGCAGTTTTTTTCTCACGACCCGCGACCACCGCCTGCGGCATCCGCGGGCGAGGAAGCTCGTCGACGACGACGGCAACGCGCTGGTGCCGCTGCTCCTGGTGGACTGGGTCGAGGTGGAGACGCCGGTGGTGACGGAGGCCGAGCGGCAGGCGCGGTCGGGGCTCTTGCCGGCGGATTTCGCGAATGAATCCGAGGTGCGGGATTGCCTGCATCACTTCTGCGAGCGGTCCTGGCGGCGGCCTGTGACCGACGCCGAGGTCGATCGCTACGTGCAGATCACCGCGGCCGAGCGGGCGGCAGGCGAGCCGCCGCGGGGGGCGTTTCTTTCGGCCATGGCCGCCGTGCTCGCCTCCAACAACTTCATCTACCTGCGTGAAGGCGGACTCGCGGGCGGGGCCCGGCTCGACGACTGGCAGCTGGCCAGCCGGCTGTCCTACTTCCTCTGGAGTTCCCTGCCCGACGAGCCGCTTTCCGCGGCGGCCCGGGCGGGCCGTTTGCACGAGCCCGCCGTGCTGAAAGAGCAACTCGCGAGAATGCTCGCCGATCCCAAGAGCGGCCGGTTCATGGAGAGTTTCCCGCGGCAGTGGCTGCAGCTGCAGAGGGTGGGCATGTTTCCGCCCGATCGGGATCTCTATCCCGACTACGACCGGTGGCTGGAAAAGAGCATGGTGCTGGAGACACAGGGGTTTTTCGGGGAGATCCTCGCAAACAACCTGCCGCTGGCGGAGTTTCTGGTCGCCGACTGGACGATTCTCAATCCGCGGCTGGCCGAGCATTACCGGCTGCCGCGGCCGGCTGAGTCGGGCTTCGCCCGGGTGTCGCTGCCGGCCAATTCCCATCGGGGCGGACTCCTGACGCAGGCGTCCGTTCTGTCGCTCACCTCCGACGGCTCGCGGCACCGGCCGGTGCACCGCGGAGCGTGGATCCTGGAGACGATCCTGGGCACGAGCCCGCCGCCGCCGCCGCCAAACGTGGAGCCGCTGGAGCCGACACCGAAAGATGCCTCCAAGATGACGGTGCGGATGCAACTTGCCGACCACGCCACGAATGCCACCTGCGCCTCCTGCCACCGGAAGATCGATCCCTTGGGGTTCGCCTTCGACAACTTCGACGCGGTCGGCCGCTGGCGGACGGTGGAGAAGGTGACGGCCGGGAAGGGGGACGACCCTCCGGTGGATGCCTCCGGCACGCTCGCCGACGGCCGGGCCTTTGCGGGGCCCGACGAGTTCAAGCGGCTCCTGGCCGCCGACATCGACGCCTTCGCGACGGCCTTCACCAGGCACCTGGCGACCTACGCGCTCAGGCGGCCGCTGACGGTGGACGACGCCGCGGGAATCGCGGCGATCACCGCCGCCTGCAAGGCCGACGGCTACCGGCTCAAAAGCCTGCTCGAGGCGTTGGTGACGTCGGAGTTGTTCCTGAAGCGTTGAGGGTCACACGTTGAGGGCCGATGCCGTGTCGGTGAGCCTGTTGATGAGCGTGTCGCGGATCGTGCGATCGGTCCTGGTGATCGCCCTGGCCGCGTCGCTCGCGGCGTGTGCGGCGACGGCGGCGGACCCTCTCCAGGCGGCACCGCCGCCCGACCCGCAGGTGCCCAGGCCGCACGAGTTCCCGTCGGCCGAGGCGGGCAAATACCTGGCCGGCGAACTGGTGATGTCCGACCCGATCAACCGCCGCGGCAGCCTGCGGCTCGACGGCGACCGGATCGAGGACAAGTACGACAAGGGGGCGATTCTCCCCTTCGCTCTTTTGCCCTACGGCGAGGTCTGGTACCACGGGGCGCCAGCCGATCTCTGCGACATTCCGTTCGGCACGCACCTGCACGGGCTTTGCTACCTGCCGCCCGCAGGAGAGGAGAAGACGCTGACAGCTCCCGACTGCCCGCTGCATTACGTGCCGAAGCAGAACCACGTGCTCTTGCTCGAGGACGATCCGAGTTTCCATGCCCGCCGCGGCCGGGCCTGGAAGATCGGGAAGATCATTCTCAAGTACGACTCGAGCAGCCCGTATTATCCGCCGATCCGCGACAAGAAGGTCGATGGCGTGGTGCCGCCGGGGGACTGGCGGAAGACGCCCTGCTCGGGCACGCTCGAAGCGACCGTCGTGCCATTGGGCAAGGGCGTCGCGGGCCTGCCGCAGGCCGCGACGTTCACCGTGCCGCAGCAGCTCACAATCGACCGCTCGACGCGGCTGTGGCGGGGCCGCGAGTCGATCGGCTGGGAGGACCTGGCCCCCGAGAACGAGTGGAAGAGCGTCGACCAGGGAACGAAAGAACTTGCGCCGGACGACATGGTCGTGCAGATCGCGCTGGGCTGGCATGACAACTGGCAGCAGCTTTCCTTTCACGTGGCCGACATTTGGCTCGACGAGGAGAGCCGGCAGGTGGCGGCGGAGCGGCAACGGCAGCGGCATATTCGCCGCGAGCGGAACTACTGGCTGCCGGGCTGGGTCGATCACGTCGATCACAAGCAGAACATCGTCACGGTCACGCTCTTCGGCGGCCGCGACCGGTCGCTGTTCGATGCCCTTCGGGGAGGCGGTGGTGCGACGGTCGAGCCGGCCACCAAGACGCTTCGCACCTGGCACGTGAACTATGGCGGCCATGCCAATGGCGGCATCGTCGAAGCGAAGGACCTGGCCGATCCGCCCGTCGGCTCTGGCGGCCTGCAGGTGCGGGTGCGGGTGGGGGAGTTGCAGGAGGGATTCCGGCCGGGCCGGATCGTCCGGGTGGCGCCCAACTCGTTTGGCAATCCCTGGCCGCCGCCGGAGTGGCGGGCCCGCTCGCTCGACCATTGACCAAAGGCACGATCGCCAGGGCAACGTCTATTCGCCTCGGCATCCCGGGGATCACCGCCTTTGGACCGCCAAATGGGGCGGGCCAGGCGGGTCGGGAAGGAGTTTCTCCTCGAGTGCCGGGCGTGCGGGTGAAGCCGACGCCGTGGGGCGTGCCGGTGAGGATCACTGTGCCGGGCCCGCTCCACCCCGCGGAGTCGGGCAGGCGTGAGCCCGGTGTGTCGCCGAAGAAACGTCGTCATGTACTGCACCGACTTGAAGCCGGTGCGGGCCGCGATCACCTTGAGCGGCAGGTCGGTCTGGACGACGAACCGGCGGACCGCCGCCACCCGCTGCCGGACGAAGGCCTCATGGATCGACCGGCCCACGACCTCCCGAAACCGATGCTCCAGCGTCGACCGGGAGACGCAGGCCTCGGCCGCCTGATTCGCAAGAGCCTCAGTGCATCTCCACGGCGCAGCTGCCGAGGCCGCCCCGATAGTAGTTGAACTGCACGTTCGGATGGTCGGCCAACAGCGACATCGGCACGGCCGAGTCGGCCAGGCCCTTCGAGATCATCAGCGCCGTCAGCCGTTGGCCAAGCGGGTTGTCGTGCACGCCCGCCTGCCAGATCGAGACCTTCTCGGCATGCCAGGTCTGCACCGGGCCCACCGTGATCGCCTGCTGCGGCACCATCGTGATGTTGCCGCCGCCGCTCGTGCGGGCGTTCTGGGCGAGCGTAACGGGATGGAGTTCGACCACGCGGGTCGAGAGCGACCGGTAGTCGGCGGGGGAGGGGGGCGCGTCGCGATACGGCCCCTCCCGCCGCAAGGGATCGTTGAACGCCCAGTGCTTGATGTCGCCCTGGCCTCCCTGCATCACGGCGCAGCGGGCCGTCTTCCAACTGGCGACGTAGGGGCCGACGTCGGCCTTCGGGAAGTGGAGGTTCGCCTCGGGCATCCGCAGTTCGGGCCGGATCCGGTCGAAGCAGAGTTCGCGGTCTGCCTTCTCGAACGAGAGCGGATGTGTGACGGGCACCTCCCGGCCGTTCTCATACCACTCGTCCATGCCCCAGAAGTGGGCGTGGCGAAGATCGAGCTCGAACTCGTTCACGAGGCGGGCCACCAGCGGCAACTGCTCCGTCGGCCCGATCGGCCCGCAGATGCCCACGGGATCGTCGGCCTTCGCCTGTCGCCAGGCGGTGATGTATTCGAGCGCCTCGGCGAGATAGAAGTCTTCGAGGGTGTCGTAGAAGACGACGCGAAACCCGGGCCGCGCGAGGGCGGCGAGATCGCGATCGGTGAGCGCCGCGGCGTCGCGGATGAGTTCGGCGTCGAGCGTGGTGTAGTCCCACCAGTCGGGGGCGATGCGGCTTGCGGGGCGAGGCATGGGAAGGCTCCTGGCGGATCGTTCCCGCAATGTATGCCGGTTGAGCGGCGAACCGCAGCCCCCGGACGCTCCACAATATCTTTCAATCGCCGGGGCCTGCTTTTCGTTTTTACGATCCGCCGCTGTCGATCTCCTCAAACGTCAGGCCGGCGGGTTCCGGGCGGTCACGGGCCCCAGGGCCGCCGCGAGCGGATCGTCGTCGCCGGCCGAGAGGCCGAGATGGAGGTGTCGCCGCCAGCCCTCGGCATACTCGAACCGGCCCGACATCCGCCCCACCTGCCGGGCCATCTCATCAGCGGCGTCGAGGTAGCTATCCATGCCCTGCGTGGCGTCGAGCCAGGCCTTCTGGCTCGCGTGGGCGGCCAGCCGGGCCGTGTTCATGTGGTCTTCCATGTAGTCGTCGGGCGAGTGCGTGAGCACGATCCGTGGCCGCACGCGTCGCACCACGGCCGCGAGCCGCCGCAACAGCCGCTCCTCGTAAAAGATGCAGAGGTCGTCGGCGAGGCTGTCATGGAATACGGCGCCCAGGATCCCGGCGACGGCGGCAATCAACCCGGCTCCGGACCTTTGCCGTGGCAACCGGCACCTCCAAGCGGTTCGCTGGCCCGCCGGCGGGTCGCCCCTTCCAGCAGCATGATCCAGGGGCCGACGAAGACGCCGCTGTCGTGATACGTGCGGCCGCTGACGAGATTGCCATCGATCACGCAGGGAGCGTCAACGAAGACGCCACCGGCCAGCTCCAGGTCGAACCGGCATTTCGGCACGGTCGCCATCCTGCGGCCCGCGACGCAGCCGGCGTAGGCGGGGATCTCGACGCCGTGGCAGACGCTGGCGACGGGCTTGTTCTCGACGAAGAAATGCCGGGTGATGCGGACGAGATCCTCGTCGTACCGGATGTACTCAGGTGCCCGGCCGCCGCTGAAAAAGATTCCGGCGTAGTCGGCCGGATCGACCTCGGCAAAGGCATGGTCGGCCGTGATCTGATATCCCTCCCATTCCCGGGTGATCGTCCAGCCGGGACGGACCTCGTGCAGGACCATTTGGTAGACCCGCTTTTCCGGTGCGATGACGACGGGCCGAAAGCCCGCCTCCTGAAGCCGGTAGAACGGATAGAGCGTATCGACGGTTTCGGTGGCATCACCGACCACGATCAACACGTCGGGGCCAGGATCACGGGCTTGGTGCTTCTGGCTCGGCTGCGGGCTCATGGCGTCGGGCTCGGATGAGTCTGGTTGGCGTGCGGGGGTTTTTTTCGGGAACAATCCCGAGTGTACGTGGGGCCACCGAGCGTGGCATTCAGGTTTTCGCAGCCAGATCAGCAGCTTGAGCGGCACAGAGGCTCGCCCGCCGGGCACGCGGTCGGGGATTGGCATCCCGCGGAAGCTCGAGACCAGGCCCCGCGTGTCCGTGAGTGGTAGTACTGCGTCTTTCCGGCGGAGACCACTGGTTACGGGGTGACGTTTGCCGGATGGCAGGACGTCTTCGATCGCTTCCCGCTCCCGAAAAAATTGCGTAGCCGGCCTCACCGGAGGCATGATTCCTGAGCAGCGGCAATCGCTGTTGCCGTCTGCCGAGCCCGCCCCGAGCCCTGTGGAGGATTTGCCGTGAATCGACGCCCCGATCGAGTCCGGAGCATTTTCGGCGTGGCCGCCTGGCCGCCGACCTTGGCGGGGATTTTTCAGCCGCTCGCCTGGGCCATCGCTCCGCTTCTCTCCTTCGATGCCCAGGCACAGGACCGGGCGGAGTCGGCCGGTCCTCACCAGTGGGGCTGGTTTGCAGCCTGCCAGGCCGGACGTCGCCTGCCCAAATGCGTCGTGGCCGCGATCAGCCTGTTCATCGCCCCGGCGACGCACGCAGCCGAGCCTCCGGCCACAGTCGACGTCGTGATCTACGGCGGCACGAGCGCGGGAATCGTGGCGGCCGTCCAAGCCACGGCGATGGGCAAGAGCGTGGTCGTCGTCTCCCCCGACACCCACCTGGGCGGGCTCTCGAGCGCCGGGCTCGGCTGGACCGACAGCGGCAACAAGGCCGTGATCGGCGGCCTGGCCCGCGAGTTCTACCGCCGCATCAAGCGGCACTACGACACCCCCGCCGCCTGGGTGCACCAGCAGCCGGCGGAGTACAAGCTCTACCGCCCCGCTGACGACGCGATGTGGGTGTTCGAGCCGAAGGTGGCCGAGGCGGCCTTCGAGGCCTGGGTGCGGGAGCACGAGATCCCGGTCGTCCGCGACGCCTGGCTCGACCGCGAGCGGGGCGTCGCCAACCAGGGCGAGCGGATCGTGTCGCTCACGACGCTCGACGGCCGCACGTTCACCGGAAAGATGTTCATCGACGCGACCTACGAGGGCGACCTGTTGGCCGCCGCCGGCGTCAGCTTCGCGACCGGCCGCGAGGCCAACGCCACCTACGGCGAGACGCTGAACGGCGTGCAGACCAAGCGAGCGAAGTCGCATCAGTTCACCAACAAGGTCTCGCCCTATGTCGTGCCCGACGACCCGGCCTCCGGCCTCCTGCCGCGGATCCACGCCGGCCCGCCCGGCGAGGAGGGGGGCGGCGATCACCGCATCCAGGCCTACAACTTTCGGATGTGCCTGACCAACGTCGCGGCCAACCGCGTGCCCTTCCCCAAGCCGGCCGGCTACGACCCGCTCCAGTACGAGCTCCTGTTGCGGGATCTCCAGGCCGGCTCGCGGCACGTGTTCGGCAAGTTCGACCCCGCGCCCAACGGCAAGACCGACACCAACAACCACGGCTCGTTCTCCACCGACAACATCGGGATGAACGATGACTATCCCGAGGCCTCCTACGAGCGGCGGCGGGAGATCATCGCGGAACACGCGGTCTACCAGCAGGGCTACTTCTGGTTTTTGGTCAACGATCCGCGGGTGCCCGAGGACGTGCGGACGAAGATGGGGCAGTGGGGCCTGGCGAAGGACGAGTTTCTCGACAACGGCCACTGGCCGCATCAGATCTACGTCCGCGAGGCCCGCCGGATGGTGGCCGACGTCGTCGTCAGTGAAGGGCACGTGCGGCGGACCACGCCGACGCCCGACCCGGTCGGGATGGGCTCCTACAACATGGACTCGCACCACGTGCAGCGGTACGTGGCCCACGATGAGACCGGCCGGGCCTACGCGCGAAACGAGGGGGACATCCAGGTCTCGCCCGGCGGCCCCTATCCGATCAGCTACCGGGCGATCGTGCCGCGGCAGGAAGAGTGCGAGAACCTGCTCGTGCCGGTGGCGGTGTCGGCCAGCCACATCGCCTACGGCAGCATCCGGATGGAGCCGGTGTTCATGATCCTCGGCCAGTCGGCGGCAACGGCCGCGGCCCTGGCGATCGACGGCGGCCTGGCGGTGCAGCAGGTGCCCTACGACGCCCTGCGGGAGCGGCTCCTCGCCGACGGCCAGGTGCTCGAGTTCGGCGAGTGACGCCATGCCGCGTGGAGCGGCGGATCAGAGGCGAGGCAGCACCCGTGTCGTGGGGAGGTTGGTAACCTGCCAGGCAGGACGTCGGGCATTCCAAAGGTGTGGATGCCCAGCGCGCGGTCAGGCGGGAAAAGGTGTCGGGAATGCTTCTGACGCCGGTCCTGGCAGTTTCGCAAAGCGGCGGGTTTAATGAGGCGGCGTTTCGCATGGTGGCAGCCGCGGCCGCCACCGGATTTTTCGGAGGTCTGGTCGATGAAACAGGTCGCGTTGGTGCTCGGCATCCTCCTGGCGGCGGGGGCGGCGGCCGCGGAATCCCCCGGCCGCCCGAACGTGGTTCTGTTCATCGCCGACGACGTGAGCTGGAACGATTTTGGCTGCTACGGCAATGCGGCCGCCCGGACGCCCCGCGTCGACCGGCTGGCCGATCAGGGGCTCCGCTTCACCAACTTCTACCTGACCGCCAGCAGCTGCAGCCCCAGCCGCTGCAGCATCATCACCGGACGCTATCCGCACAACAACGGCCGGGCGGTGGAACTCCACGAGCCCCTGCCGCAGCACCTGGTCAAGTTTCCGGCTCTGCTCAAGCGGAGCGGATACTTCACGGCCCTGGCCGGCAAGGACCACATGCCGCAGGCGGGCGGCAACGAGGAAGCGGTCTGGGACGTCAAGCAGACCGGCCGGGTCGCCGGGGAATCCGGCGGCGAGGGGCACTGGGTGGAGGTGGTGCGGAATCGTCCCCGCGGTCGGCCATTCTTCTGCTGGTTCGCCGCGGTCGACGCCCACCGCGGCTGGGACGCGGATCGGGAATGGGTCGAAAGCCGGTACGGACCTCCTCACGATCCGGCGGAGGTCGTCGTGCCGGCCGCCCTCGTCGACACGCCCGCCACCCGGGCCGACCTGGCGTCGTACTCCAACGAGGTGACGCGGTTCGACTGGTTTATCGGGGCGGTGGTCGATGAACTCGACGCCCAGGGGGTGCTCGACGACACCCTGATCATGGTGCTGGCCGACAACGGCCGGCCGTTTCCCAGGGCCAAGACGCGGCTGCACGACGAGGGGATGAAGTCCGCCCTCGTGGCGCACTGGCCTGCCGGGATCGCCCGGCCCGGCGGAACCTCCGCGAGCCTGCTGAGTGGCATCGACATCTGCCCCACGGTGCTGTCGTTGGCCGGGGTCGACATTCCCGCCCAGGTCCAGGGCGTCAGCTTCGCCCGGCTGCTGGAAGAGCCGTCCGCCCAGGTCCGGAACTACGCCTTTTCCGAACACAACTGGCATGATTACGAGGCCCACGGACGAGCCGTGCGGGATCGGGACGGATATCTCTACATTCGCAACGCTCGCCCGGAGCGGGCCTGGATCGGGCCGGCCGATTCCGTCGGCTCGCCGTCCCATCAGGACCTTGTCGCGGCCCGCGGCGGCGGCCTGCTCGAGCCGGCGCAGGCGGATGTCCTTCGGGAACCCCGGGCGGGGGAGGAACTCTACTTCACGCCCGACGATCCCGATCAGGTCTCGTGCCTGATCGACACGGAGCGTCACCGCGGCAGTCTTTCCCGCCTGCGGGCCGTCATGGATCGCTGGCAGGACGTCACCAAAGACAGCGTGCCCGCGAGGCTGTCGCCCGACTTCTACGATCGCGACCGCGGCTACGTCGACGCCGCCACGGGGCAGCCGATCCGAGGGAAGCGGGTCCTGGGAGATCCGCCGGGGGCGGACCGCGGGGCCGACCGGTGCAATGAACCCGGCCCGCGGTAGCCGCGGCCGGCCGTCAGCCGCCGCGTTGCCGCGTGCGGTAGGTCCCCGGCGTCATTCCGAAGCGTTTCTTGAAGGCCTCCGCCATGTATTGGGGATGCTCCATACCGCAGCGAGCGGCGATGGCGTTGAGGGGCAGATCGGTTTCCAGCAGGAGGGCCCTCACGCGGGCAAAGCGGACCCGGCCGATTTCCTCTCCCGGAGTCCGGCCGATCGCCTCTCGCATCCTGCGCTCCAGCGCGGTGCGTGACAGATCGACTTGATCGACCAGCTCGCCCACCGTGAGCCCGTGGCAGGCATGTTCGCGGATCAGCCGCAGGGCCGCCGCCACCTGCGTGTCCGCGATTGCCACGATATCGCTCGACTGCCGCGTCACAACGCCGCGCGGCGGGACGACAAGGGGCTGTTCCGGTGGTCGTTCGCCCCGCATCAGCCGGTCGAGCAGGGCGGCCGCTTCGTAGCCGATGCGATCGCCATCGAAGGCCACGCTCGACAGCCGGGGCGTGGCCATCTGGCAGAGGGTTTCGTCATTCTCGACACCGACCACCGCCACCTCCTCGGGCACGGCAATGCCGGCCCGACGGCAGGCGTCGAGCAGCCAGAAGCCGAGCTGGTCGGTGCAGGCGAGGATGCCCACCGGCTTGGGAAGGGTCCGCACCCAGTCTGCCACGGCGGCTTGATGCTGCTCCCAGTCGGTCGGGCGCTCACCGCCGCGGCCGGCATGGTAGACATGGCAGCTGCGGCCGAGGCCTTCCACAAACCGGATGAAGCCATCCCGTCGTTCTTCGAAATATGTTTCGGTATCAAGGTCAAAGACCGCGAAACTGGTGAACCCGTTGTCGGTCAGATGCTCGGCCACGAGCTGGCCGAGATGATGGTTGTCGACGCCGACGAAGGCCCGGTCATGGGGAAGCTTGGAGGCCCGCAACTCGACGGCCGGCAGGCCGGTCGCGGCGATCGCCTTGTCCATGCCGGCGGAGCCGGTCCGACTCAGGATGCCATCACCCTCCCAGCTTCGCAGCCAGCGGGGCACCGACGAGTCGAGGCCACGCAGTTCAAGAAAGACAGACCACGGGCCGTGCTCCTGAATCCAGCGGTTCACGCCTCGCAGGATGTCACGGCCGTAGGTTCGCGACGTCTCGACGAGCAGGGCCACATGGGGGGTGGCAGCGGCATCGCCCGGTCGAGTTGTCGGCTGCGGCTGCGGCATCGTGCTGAGCGTGCGTGCGGTCCCGGCCGGAAGAGCATACCCGGCTGCACCCGGTCGCCCGCGGCAGCCGGAAAACCTGTCAGCAGGCGGCTGAAAAGCTGCATGACAGCAGTTCTGACCCCGACGACAATGAGGAAATGCTGGTGACGCGGCTGGGAGCAAGCACGTGGAGGTGGCAGATGGATCGCAGGGCGTTTCTCGGGCACGCGGCAGCGGCCACACTCGCCGTCGTACGGGCCGGGACCGCGGCGGAAACCCGGCCGGCGGCACCGGCACGGCTGAAAAACTCACGGCCTGGCCTGGGAGTAATCGGCTTCCGCTATCAGGGCAGCGTGATCGCCGAACGGGCCAAGCCCTATGGCGACATCGTGGCGATCGCCGATGCCGACAAGGCGGTACTCGATCTGTCTCTGGTTGAGAAAAAGGTGACCCAGCAGGTCAGGGCAACACCGCAGGAAATTTACGCCGACGTCACTGCCCGCCATCAGGACTATCGCCGGCTGCTCGACGACAAGCGGGTCGACATCGTGCTGATTGCCGCTCCCGACCACTGGCATGCAAGGATGATCATCGATGCGGTGCAGGCGGGAAAGGATGTCTACTGCGAGAAGCCGCTGACGCTCACGGTGGCCGAGGGGCGTGAAATCCTCAAGGCTGTTCAGCAGACAGGGCGAATTGTTCAGGTCGGCTCGTGGCAGCGGAGCGACCACCGCTTCCGGACGGCCGTCGAGATGGTGCGGCAGGGTCGGCTGGGAAAACTCCAGCGGGTCGACGTCGTGATTGGTGCCAACGAGGTGGGGGGGCCGTTTCAGCCCTCAGCTCCGCCGGGCAGCCTCGATTGGAACCTCTGGCAGGGCCAGACGCCGAGCGTGCCCTACATCAAAGAACGGTGCCACTTCACCTTTCGCTGGTGGCTCGAATATTCCGGTGGCCAGATGACCGACTGGGGAGCGCATCATCTCGACATCGCCCAGTGGGCGATCGGGAGCGAGCCGATCGGGGTGAAGGGAACCGCCCGGTATCCGACCACGCCGAACGGCTTCAATGTGCCGCTGGAGTACGCAGTGGAATACCGCTATCCCGGTGGCGTGACGATGAGCGTTGCCGATCACGGCCGCACCGGCATCATGTTTACCGGGAGCGAGGGCCGGATTTTTGTCAACCGAGGGAGCCTTACCGGCAGGCCGGTCGAGGAATTGGCTGACAAGCCGCTGCCCCGCGATGCCTTCACGGTCTACGACTTCGACAACCTCGGCCGTCCCGAGCGGGCCGGGAAGATTCAGGCGATCATGAACCACATGGGAAACTTCTTCGACTGTGTCGAGGCCCGGCGGCAGCCGGTGTCTGATGTGGTGAGCCAGCATGCCAGTGCCACCACCTGCCACCTGGGCAACATCGCCTGCCGACTGGGGCGGCCGCTGGAGTGGAATGCCGAGGCCGGCCGATTCGTGAATGATGCGGAGGCCGACGCGATGCTTTCGCGGCCCCAGCGAGAAGGCTTCGAGGTGCGGGCGTGAGCGTCTGGCCGCTGGCGTTGGCCGCGTTGATCGGCGTGGTCGCAGCCGACGCACTGGCCGAGCGCACGAACGTGAATCTGATCGTGGCCGACGACCTCGGCTGGGGGGATCTGGGTTGCTGGTCTTGCACCGCAGCGGCTTCAACACCACCGACCGGATGCGTCGCGCCTACGTCACCCACTATTCTCCGGAGCTGATTTACGGGCTCCGCACCGTCGGGCCCGACGGCGTTGGTAAGCCGATGCATCTGGGGGTGCCATGCCTGCGGGCGGGACGCAATGTTTTTGAGGCCGCCGTTGTTGAGGAGGTGAACCGATGGAGTTGTTGGGCAGATGGTGCGACACGACCCTGTCGCGACGGCGGGCCGTCAGTGCCGTGGCGGTCACAGCCGCAGGTGTGGCGTGCGGCTGGCAATCCAAGACCAAAGCCGCCCCGGGTAGTTGGCGACCAAGATACATCCTGGCCTCGGCAATGTAC
>JAQCJP010000231.1 GCA_027592945.1 Planctomycetota bacterium | reverse complement strand
TCGCCGGACGCTCGCTGCGGGCATCCTGCCCGCCGCTCGCTCGATGCTGGCCTCGCTCTCGCCATCCCTGGCTTCGCTCGGCCAGCAACGCCGGCTCAACTGGCACGGGCCCACCCCTCGCAAACCCGTATTCCGCCGGATGGTGACATCGAGAAGCCTGCGGAGATTCCGGACATGGCGCGTGTCGCATATGCTCTCCCCCTCACGATTGCGTTCCCCTCAGGATCCCACCCCATGGCAGCCCCCCGCTTCAATCTCGTCGTTCACGGAGCCGCCGGCCGGATGGGGCAGCGGGTGATCGCCGGAGCCCTTGCCGAACCGCACCGCTGGCAGCTGGTCGCTGCGGTCGATCGCGCCGGCCACCCGCGGACCGGCCACGACGCCGGCAGCTTGGCCGGCTGCCCGGCCGCAGGCGTGCTGCTGACCGACGCCTGGGACTGCCCCGCCGACGTCGTGATCGACTTCTCGCTGCCCGAGGCGGTGCCGGCAATCGTGGCGGCCTGCGTCGAGCGGAGGGTGCCGCTCGTCGTGGCCACCACCGGACTGACGGCCGCTGACCACGAGCGGCTGGCCACCGCCGCCGGCACGATCCCGGTCCTGCAGGCGCCGAGCATGAGCCTGGCGGTGAACATCTCGATGGATCTGGTCGGCCGGGCGGCCGGGCTGCTGGCCCGCCTGGGAGCCCGGGCCGACGTCGAGATCGTCGAGTGCCACCACCATCACAAGGAAGACGCTCCCAGCGGCACCGCCCTCAAGTTTGGGAGCATCGTCCGCGATGCGATGGGGCAGGTCCGCGAGGCACACGGCCGCGAGGGCCGGCCCGGGGCGAGGCCGGCCGACGAGATCGGCTATCACGCCCTGCGGGCCGGTGACAACCCGGGCGAGCACACGATTCTCTTCGGAATGGAGGGCGAGTCGTTGGCCGTCAGCGTGCGGGCGACAAGTCGCGACTGCTACGCCCAGGGGGCCCTGGCAGCCGCCGCCTATCTCGCCGGCAAGCCGGCCGGGCTCTACTCGATGCGGGACGTGCTCGGACTCTGAGGGCCGCGCGTGAAGGCCGTTTCCTCGAGGAGCTGCTACCCGTAGAGATCGATCGCCTGGACGATCTCGTCGATCCGGTTGCCGACGCTCACCGCCCGGTTGGCATAGCTCGCCCGGCTCACGCCCCGGCTGCCGAGCACCTCATTAAAAATTTGCTGATCGGTCGTGTGATAGGCAACGGTCGCCGTGGGATCCTTGAGCTGGTGGCCCGTGAGAATGCAGACGACTCGTTCGTCTCGTCCGATCACGCCCTCGGCCACCAGTTGCTTCGCCCCGGCCACGCTCGCGGCACTCGCCGGCTCGCAGCCGAGGCCTCCCGCCCCAACCTGGGCCTTGGCGTCCAGGATCTCCTGCTCCGAAACCTCCCGGACCACCCCGTCGCAGACCTCGAGGGCCCGCAGGCACTTGTTGAGGTTGACGGGCCGGTTGATCTCGATGGCGCTGGCGAGCGTGTTGGCCCGCTTGTTGTCGCGATCGAGCTCGTCGTAGTAGTGGCAGGCGGGAGCGAGGTCGGCCCGGCCGCCCTCCCAGCGGAGCCCGCGGCGGGTGTAGAGCTCGTGGAGCGTGTTGGCGCCGGCGGCGTTGATCACCGCCAGCCGCGGCACGCGGTCGATCAATCCGAGCTTCCGGAGTTCGGCAAAGGCCTTTCCGAAGGCGCTCGAATTGCCCAGGTTGCCCCCGGGCACCACGATCCAGTCGGGCGGCTCCCAGGCGAGTGACTCGAGCACACGAAACATGATCGTCTTTTGCCCCTCCAGCCGGAAGGGATTGACGCTGTTGACGAGGTAGATGCCCAGTCTGCCGGCCACCTCCTTGACCCGGGCCATCGCATCGTCGAAGTCGCCCGCGATCTGGATCGTCAGTGCTCCGTAGTCGAGTGCCTGGGAGAGCTTGCCGGAGGAAATCTTCCCGGAGCCGATGAAGATGATGCCCCGCATCAGCCGGGTGACGGCGCAGTAGACGGCGAGCGAGGCACTGGTGTTGCCGGTTGAGGCGCAGGCAGCCCGCTTGGCCCCGATCATCCGGGCATGGGTGAAGGCGGCCGACATGCCATTGTCTTTGAACGACCCTGAAGGGTTGAGGCCCTCATACTGAAGGTAGAGCCGTCCGGGATTCATGCCGACGTAGCCCGCCACCCCGTTGCTCGGGGAGAGCAGCGTCTGCCCCTCGCCGATCGTCACCACGCTCTCGCGCGGGGCGTAGGGAAGCAGTTCGTGAAACCGCCAGACCCCGCTGAAGGCCAGCGGATCGCTCCGCCGCATCCACTTCCGCTCGAAGAACTCGAACGAGTTCGGCGGCCGCAGTCGCTCCCAGTCGTACTCGACGTCAAGCAGGTTGCCGCAGGATGGGCAGGAAGTCAGCACCTCGTCGACCGAGAAGGTGGCCCGGCAGGCGGGGTCGATGCATTGTTGGAAGGCGAGATCGGTGCGGGCGGCGCCGGCCACGGCTGGTCTCCGAGGCGCCCCGGAGACTCGCTCGAGCCGGCGGAACGGGAAGCAGTCCCGGTACGGGGCACCGCCGACACTCGTAAGCGTAAATAAGGACAATCGCAGCGGCAACTGGGGCTGCCGGCCAAAAGCGGGTGAAACAAAGGTCTCACAGCGGTCTAACAGCCTGCCAGATTGACAGCCCGACAGACCGTGAGTAGCGTGAAATGCTTCACTGGTGGCGGGGTGACCCGCCCAGAATCCACACATGTGCGGAGGGTGGAACCGATGAAAGCAGCCGACGTGAAGGTCTTCAAGGCAACCCTCGAGGCGATGCGGGCCCGCCTGCGGGGTGATGTATCCACGATGGCCGACGCGGCCCTTCGCAAAACCCGCAGCGAGGCCAGCGGTGACCTCTCGAGCATGCCGATCCACATGGCCGACATCGGTTCGGATGCCTTCGAACAAGAGTTCACGCTCAGCCTGATGGCGACGGAGGAAGAAACGCTCGATCTGGTCGAGCAGGCCCTGGGGCGGATCCGCGCCCGCAAGTACGGCATCTGCGAGGAATGCGGCGGCGTGATCACAAAGAAGCGGCTCGAGGCGATCCCCTTCGCCCCATTCTGCATCCGCTGTGCCGAACAGCATGAGAACGGCTCGTACGGCCGGCCGCGTCACCCTCGCTGATCACCGTCGAGGCGGCGGCGGGAACATCCCCGTCTGCGGCCTTCCCAAGGAAGGGTTGCAATGCCTGCCATCCGAGGCTGGCCGCTATTCGGCCTGGTCGCCCTGCTGGCTGCTGCCTCGGATCTGGTGACGAAGGAAATCATCTTCGCCCAACTGGGGATGCCAGGAACCGGGCCACGGGTCGTGCTGGTGCCTGAGATTTTTTGCTTCGAGACCAATCTCAACGAAGGCGCCCTGTTCGGGATGGGACAGGGGCTGAGCTTCGTGTTCGCCGGGATCTCCGTCGTCGCCCTGGTCGGGATTGTCGTCATGGTGACGGGGGCGGCCACGCGGGAGAACCGCTGGCTGGTGGTGGCCATGGCGTTGATCGCCGGAGGGATTGTTGGCAACCTCTATGACCGCCTGGGGCTTCCCGGCCTCACCTGGCATGCGCCGGCCGAGCGACTGGGTGAGCCGGTTTACGCTGTCCGCGATTGGCTGCACGTGACCGTCCCCGGCGTGATCGACTGGCCGATCTTCAATCTGGCCGATTCCTGGCTGGTGATCGGGGCCGTTATGCTCGTGATCTCGTCGCTCTCGGCCCAACCGGCCGGTCACGACTCCCCAGATGATCTGCCGGTCAGCGGGCCTCACTCCTGACCGCGTGTTGCTGCCCCTCCACCCTTTCGCCCCCGGGAGCCTCATGGCCGACGACTCGCTTCCCCGTCGACTGGATGTCGCCCTGACCGCCACCCGGCTGGCCGCCGCCGAGACACTCCGCTGGTTTGGCAGCCCGGCGCTTGCTGTCGACCGCAAATCGGACCACTCCCCGGTCACCCAGGCCGATCGGGCCGCCGAAGAAATCCTCCGCCGGGAGCTGCTTGCCGCCTTTCCGGATGACGCCTTCCTGGGTGAGGAGTCGGGCACCGCTCCCGGCACCTCCGGCTACGAATGGATCGTCGATCCGATCGATGGAACCAAGTCGTTCGTGCGGGGCGTGCCGCTCTACGCCACCCTGGTCGGCTGCCGGCGGGGGGGCCGCGGAATTCTGGGCGTGATAGCCATCCCGGCCCTCGCCGAACTCGCCTATGCCACCGACGGGGGCGGCGCCTGGCATGTCCGAGGCGGCGAGGCGGCGGTGGCGGCGGGCGTCTCCAGGCAGGACACGCTCGCCGAGAGCCTCGTCTGCTCGAGCGACTTCGTCGACTTTGCCCGCTGGAGCGGCGGGGTCGAGGCGGGCCGGTTAGCGCGGACGCGGCTGGACGAGGCAGCCGGCCTGGTGCGGACCTGGGGCGACGGCTACGGCTATTTGCTCGTCGCCACTGGGCGGGCCGAGGTGATGATTGATCCACGCCTGCACCCCTGGGATGCGGCCGCCGTGGAAGTGGTCGTCCGAGAGGCCGGGGGGCGGTTTGGCGACTGGCGAGGCGGCGGTGGGATCGACTCCGGCGACGGCTTGGCCACCAATGGGCTTGTTCACGATCAGGTCTTGGCCCTCTTGCAGGGCTGACCGCGGAAGCGGAACCTGTCGCCGCGGCACGCTCCCGCAGGACTCAGGTCGGCAGGGGAAGTTGCACCTTCACGCAGGTGCCCTGGCCAGTTCGAGAATCCACGCAGCAGGTTCCCCCCGCCAGGCGGACCCGCTCGCGAATGCCGATCAGGCCAAACCCCTTGTCCGAAACGGCCGCCGGCACAAACCCGTGGCCGAAATCCTCGGTGGTCAGTTCGATATGCCCGAGGGCCAGGCACACCACGACCCGCACCCTCCGGCTGCCGCTGTGCTTGCGGGCATTGTTGAGCGATTCCTGCACCACCCGGTAGACGGTCGTCTGAAGCGGTGCCGGGATGCCGTCGACGTTTGGGTCGACCTCTGAGTCCACCTCGATCCCGCTCTCCCGCAGATCGCTGGCCAGGTCGTCGAGCGCAGCCCGCAGGCCGAGGTCGTCCAGGGCCGCCGGACGGATTCCACGGATCACCCGCCGGCCGTCGTCGATCCCCTTGGCGAGGCAGTCGATGACCGAATCCACCGCCGCCTCGCAGCCCTCGGGAAGACCGCCCTCGCGGAGGCTCTCGAGCAGCATTTTCGAGCCGACGGCATACTGAATCAGCCCGTCGTGAAACTCGTGACAGAGAAACTGCTTTTCGTTCTCTTGCACGTCGATCAGGCTGCGGAGCAACTTTTCCCGCTCGGCCAGTGCCCGGCGGGCCTGTTCCAGTTCGGTGATGTCGGCCGAAATACCCCCCACCGCCACCACCTGATGGTCGTCGTCGTAGACCGGAAACTTGACCGAGAGATAGGTGCGGGGGCCATCATTTACGGCAATAACCTCCTCGAAGGTTTTGGTCTCGCCGCTCTGCCAGACCTCCGCATCGCTGGCGATGAAGGAGCGGGCCGCCTCCTCTGG
>JAQCJP010000230.1 GCA_027592945.1 Planctomycetota bacterium | reverse complement strand
CGGGCTTACGAGAGCGAACGGACGTTCGCCAAGCGAGCCGAGGCCACGATGGCGAGGCTCGCGTGAAGTAGAGGGCGGGCTTACGAGAGCGAACGGACGTTCGCCAAGCGAGCCGAGGCCACGATGGCGAGGCTCGCGTGAAGTGGAGGGCGGGCTTACGAGAGCGAACGGATGTTCGCCAAGAAACCCGAGGGCAGGATGCAGAGGGTTTCGTGAAGCAGCCGGCGGGCAGCCCCGAGCGGGCTAACGGCAGTTGTCGCAGTGGCCGCAGTTATTGCAGGGGGCGTCGCCCTTCAGCTCATCCTTGTAGGCCTTCAGGGCGGCGGCCTCCTTGGAGAGTTTGAATTCAGGGCCCGACGGGAAGTATTGGATGTCGTCCTGCAGGTAGTAGGGGCTTGGCAGCGTCTGCCCCCCCACGTCGACCTGGCAGCCCGTGAGCGACACAGCCCCAAGAGCCATCGAGGCCACGAGTGTTGCCAAGAAAAGGCGACCGCGTCGGATGGTGGGCTGAGACTTGTTCATGCGAGTGATATCGGTCCGCACAGCCCGCAAACTTTTGCCAACCGGTTTGATCGGTATGGCCCGCTCCCGCCCTTCGCCAGATTCTCGCCCAGCCTCCCCAGACCCCCAAACAGTTAGCCGGCTGCCTGCCGCAGGCGGGGCCGGCAGGCTCGGTGTACAACACGGGCATGAGGGCTTTCTCCACGAAGCAGGCTGGGCGGCGCGCGACGAGTGTGGTCGCGGTTGCCATTGCCTGGTGGGCTGTGGCTCAGCCGGCCTCCGCGCAGCCGGGCTTCGACCTTGGCGAGCGAACGGTGCCCACCCAGGCGCATGACATGGCCTTGGCTGCTCTGGCCAGCGGCGACTTTCAGGGTGCCCTACAGATTGCCGGCCGCGAATACCAAGCCGCGATCCAGTTTGGCGGCCAGCGGTGGATCGATTCGATCGCTGCAGCCACGCTGGTCGGGGAATGTCAGTATGAGCTGGGAAACCTGCGAGAGGCCGTGGCTGCGTATGAAGACGCCCTCCGGCTGGCGACGGTTCACGGCGACTGGCTGCTGGCTGTTCAGTTTCCGAGCCAGCGACTGCGGGCTCGGAGCCAGCCACGAACTGCAACCTGGGGCCGCAGTAGCCGCAACGCTACGCCGGGGGCGTTTCCGGATGTCGTTTCGATCCGGCAGGGATCCGATCCCGAGACCGTGCTCAAGAAGGGGGGCGTGCTGGCCGCGCCGGTCAACTTTCCGATCCGCCCGCAGCCGATCATGCGGGCGATCGTCGTGGCCCTCTACCGACATGGCTCGATCCTCGGTGAACTCGCCAGCGACACTGCGCTGGTTACCGACCTGCGGCAGGTGCTCGGCAAACGGCTGGCGCCTCCCAACCACTATTCTCAGGCATGGGTAGATGTTGCGTTTGGCATGGCCTGCTGGGCACAAGGACGCACCGACGAGGCCTTCGGGCGCTTCAAGGCGGGTCTCCTCGCCGAAAACCAGTTTGATCACCCGCTCACCTGTTGGGCGCTGATCGGGATGGGCCGCATCGCGCTCGATGCCGGCCGCGATGCCGAGGCGGCGGCGTTTTTTGAAGAGGCTACTTATACGGCCGCCGACTTTGGCGACGCTCGCGCACTCGAAGAGGCCTTCACCTGGGCCGGCACTGCGCACCTCGCGGCGGGCTCCCGCGGTGTGCCGGCGACGCTGGTCGGCGGAGCGGCCTGGGCGCGGGGTTCGCTGCCGGTGCTCCACGCGCGGCTGCTCGCCACCCAGGCTGAATGTCTGGCGGTGGCCGGAGAGTTACCGGCAGCAGCGAAGGTGCTTTCTGGCGTTGACGCCCGCGTGCTTCGCGGCGATCCAGGTCGCGGGTTGTGCGGGGCCGACGTGGCCTACGCCTCTTCCGCCGTCGCCTACCGAACCGGGGATGGCATTGCGGGAGACCGCGAACTTCTCCGTAGTATCGGGATCATGCAGCCTCGCGCAACGCGGCTTTTTCAGACCGCCAAACTCGTGGAATTTGTCAGGGCGGGGGCGTCGACGGTCTCTGACCGGCGGGCGGATGAACTCTTGCGCGACCTTCTCTCCGATCCTCGGCCCCGGTGGTTTACGATCGACCCGGTCGGCACGCTTGCTGCGATCACCGCGCCGCGCGACGACGCCTTTGAAACCTGGATCGATGTCGCAGCGCGGCGGGGGCTTGAGGATGGCAAGGTGGCGGCCGAGGTGACGGCTCGGGCACGATGGCTCGCAGCGCAACCGTTGGGTGGTCGACGCACGGCGGTCGAGGCACTGATCGGTAGCCCGTCGGAAGATCTTGCACCGGCGGATGCGGATCGACGCGCAGCGATCCTGGCCCGTCACCCGGGCTTGGCCGTGGCGATCAATGCGATGGAGCGTTCGGCCGATGCGCTGCGGGCTGCGGCACGCGATGCCCACATGGCTGAGGCCGATCACAGGGCGACCAATGCCGAAACCTGGGAAAACTTTCGACAGGCCGCCACGGCACGGGCCGGCATTGTGGCCGCGCTGGCTGCCAGCCGCGAGCCGACCACGTTTCCATTTCCTCCGCTGTTATCCCCCGGCGAGATTCGTGGCCGGCTGCGGCCGGGTGAGGTGATCCTCTCCTTTCACTGGACATCGACCGGGCTCACGGGCATTCTCGAAGCGGCCGATGGCAAGGCGGCCTGGGATGTGAAACAGCCCGGCACGCTGATGCGGGAGATCGCCGGTCTGCTCAAGGCTCTCTGCCTCTTCGACGCGGCGGCAGCGGTACCGACCGAACGGCTCGAGACCACCGACTGGCGACTGGCCGCCGAACGGGTGGAACGGCTGCTCTTCAAGGATGCCCGCATCAACCTGGGCGATGACGCCGTCAAGGAGTTGGTGATCGTGCCCGATGGGGCATTGTGGTATGTGCCGTTTGAAATTCTGCCGGCCGGGAGCGGCCGCCAGCCGCTGGCGTCGGGAGATCCGCCGCCGTTGCTCCGCGACACCTGCCTGATCCGCTACTGCCCCACCCGCAGTCTGGCCGTCGATCGGTTTGCCGCCGCCTCCGGTCAGGGGCTGGTCGGCCTGCATCTTGGCCGCATGCACAAGGGAGACACTCTCGAAGCGGCTGAAAAACTTGCCGCCCGGCTGACGCAGTCACTCGATCGGCCATGGCTGCTCGGCCACGCAGCAGACACCGCTCTCCTGCTGCAGGCGTCGCTGGTTGACACGCTGCTTGTGTTCGATGAACTACCGGGCGATGGCAGCGTGGCCGCCCGCCCCTTGGCGCTGGGATGGCCGGGCCGCACCGGCATGACGTTTGGCGAGTGGGTCGCGTCGCCGCGAAAACGCCCCCACATGGTCCTCCTGCCCGGATACCAATCGGCAGCCGCCGGCGGTCTGACGCGGATGCCGGCCCGCCCGGGCAACGACTTGTTTCTGGCGGCAACGGACCTGCTCGCTGCCGGAGCCCGCACGGTGTTGGTGAGTCGCTGGCGGATGGGAGGGCGATCGACCGTGCATCTGATGGAAGAGTTTGTCGCCGATCACCAGCATCACCCTCCGAGTGGCAGTGGATCGGCGGCGGAAAGCTGGCACCGTGCCGTCGACATCGTGTCTTCCGAGGAACCCGACATCGAACGGGAGCCACGACTGACACAGTCATCCGAGGCCGTGCTCCTCGATTCCCGGCATCCCCTTTTTTGGGCGGGCGCGATGCTCGTCGACTGCGGCACCGGTGATCGGCCCGATCCCGCGCTACAGGCCAAGCCCGCGCCGCAGGCCAAACCATGATCGCGGTCGTCATGCCCGTGGTCGCATTGGCCGAGACCGATGCCACCGGATTGGTGATCTTGGCGGTGGTCGCGGCGATCGCATCGGCGGTCAACTCCGTGGCCGGGGGAGGCACGATCCTCACCTTTCCGGTGCTTACCACAATCCTCCCCGACACGCCGGCCCGCATGGTGATCGCCAACGCGACCAGTACGATCGGCCTCTGGCCCGGCGCGGTGGCCGCCGCCTGGGCCTATCGGAGCGAGCGAGTGGATCAGCCGGCCTGGGCCCGCTGGCTCCTGCTGCCGAGCGTGGTCGGGGCGCTGGTCGGCTCGGCGCTGGTGCTCGTGCTGCCGCCGGAATGGTTTGCGGCGCTCGTCCCCTGGCTCATTCTTCTGTCGGCTGTGCTCTTCACCGTGCAGCCTTGGGTAACCGGCCGCGCCGCAACCGCTGCGGCGGCGGGCAGCGATGAGCGGCCCACGTCAATCGCAGTGGCGTGTGTGCTCCAGTTTCTGGTGGCCGTGTATGGCGGCTACTTCGGGGCCGGCATCGGCATCCTGATGCTGGCCATGCTGGGCATGCTTCGCCTGGGCGACATCCATCGACTCAATGCCGTCAAGAATGTCTTGGGCATGGTCGTCAACGGCGCCGCGGCCGTGCTTTTTGCCAGCGGCGCCGTGCTTGGTTTCCATCAAGTCGCCTGGGGGCATGCCGGCGTGATGGCGGCTGCAGCCGTCGCCGGCGGCCTCGCCGGATCGCATCTGGCCCGGCGGATGCCGGCGCGGGTTGTGCGCCGAGGAGTCGCTCTCATCGGTTTTGCGCTGGCTGCCTACTATTTTCTAAAGTGAACGTTTCCGCAGGACTGTCATGCTGGTCACCACCGACTCCCTGACGAAACGTTACGGTGAGTTTACCGCCCTCGAGCGATGCTCGCTCACCGTTCAGAACGGGGAGATCTTCGGCCTGCTCGGGCCGAATGGCGCTGGCAAGACCACGCTGCTGCGGCTGCTGCTGGGATATATCGTGCCTACGGCCGGCACGGCGCACGTCGCCGGCTTTGACTGCCAGCGGGAGTCACTTGCGGTGCGGGCCAACACCGCTTACCTGCCGGGCGAGGCCCGCCTCTTCCGTCGCATGACCGGCCATGCAGTGCTCGATTTCTTTGCCGACCTCCGCCGCGAATGCCGCCGCGACGAGGCGGCCCGCGTCGCTGAGCGGCTCGATCTCGACTGTCGCCGTCAGGTGGCGCGGATGAGCACCGGCATGCGACAAAAGCTGGCGCTCGCCGTGGTGCTGGCCACCGACGCTGCCCTTGTGATTCTCGATGAGCCCACCGCCAACCTCGACCCAACCGCCCGGGCCGAGGTGTTGAAGCTCGTGCTCGAGGCGCGGGCCACCGGCCGCACCGTGATCTTTTCGTCGCACGTGCTCTCGGAAGTCGAGGAGACCTGCGATCGTGTGGTGATCGTGCGCCGCGGCAGTATCGTGCATGAACAGTCGATCGAGGCGATGCGGCGGAGCCACCGCATCACGGCGCGGCTGACTGGATCGCTCGGTGAGGTGCCCACGGAGCTCCAGGGGCGGGTCACGGTCGCGGCCGCCACGGCCGGCGCCTCTCCCCACGACGTGACGATTGAAGCCACCGACAGCCTGGCGCCGCTGCTCGGCTGGCTGGCCTGCCTCCCGCTCGACGAAGTTCGCATCGAGCCCATCGGCCTGGCCGCCGTTTACGACCAATTCAAGTGACCAGCGTAGGACAGGCCTTCGCCTGTCGATCACCGTAGGACAGGCCTTCGCCTG
>JAQCJP010000229.1 GCA_027592945.1 Planctomycetota bacterium | reverse complement strand
CAGCACCTCGCGGAGCCGCCGCTGCTGGCATCCGGCGACCGCCTCTGCCGCCAGCCGCCGCTGCTCGGCCGCCACGGCGAGTGCCCGCTCGATCACGCCGGCCCGTTCGTAGAGGCCACGGGCCTCCGTGAGAAGCTCGCCCACGCGGGCGTCCGGGGTGGCGGGGCTGCGGGCCTCGGCGGCAAGGGAACGAAGCCGCTGGCCGTCGGGGGCGGGCAAGCCCTCGAGGGCCAGGGCCCAGAGCAGGGTCGGACGCCCGCCGAGGAGGTCACCCGCGGCACGGCGGTCGTTTTCCAGATCGCCGCCCCAGTCCTTGAGGTCGTTGAGCACTTGGAAGCCGGTTCCAACGTGGAGTGCATAGCGATCGATCGCGGCGGCGGCGGCAGGCTGCAGGCCTGCTAGACGGATGCCCATCGCGACGGCCGCCTCGAAGGCGGGGGATGTCTTGAGGCCGTAGATGGCCAAGGCGTCTGCCGGCGCGAGACCGCGGTCGGCCGCGTCTCGCCACCAGAGTTCGGCACCCTGTCCTTTTGCCAGCCGCACGTGGGCATCGGCAAGAATGCCGACGAGATCGGTCATCATCTGCGGACGAAGGCCCGGGAGGGCCGTCACGATCCGATAGCCGGCGCCCAGCAGGTAGTCACCGGCGTTGAGCGCCGACGGAATGCCCCGCTCGACATGGAGCGTTGACCGGCCGTACCGCATCGCGTCGTCGTCTTCGATGTCGTCGTGGACGAGTGATGCCTTGTGGAAGATTTCGATCGCTACTGCAGCGGCCCGGACGGCTTCCCGCGTAGCCGTCTGCGCATCGGCGGCCTCCTGACCGGCAGCGTCGGCAGCGACGGCGTCGTAGGCGGCCAGCGTCACAAACGGCCGGAGGAACTTGCCTCCCCTGGCGAGGAAGTCGGCCGACAGGGCCGCCGCTGCGTCGACCGGCGGCACGTCCTCAGGCACCCCGGCCCGGCCGTCGCCCAGCAGGCCCGTCAGCCCGAGGCTTTCCGTCATGACCGCCAGCGCATCGGGCGTGAACATCTCGGCCGCCTCCCGCAGGAGCGGCAGGTGATCTTCCACCGCTGCCGGTTCGCTGCCGGCGACACCGAGCAGACCGAGCACCCATTCCACATCGATCGCCTCGGCCGTCAGGGCTTCGGCACAGCCGGCGCTGGCGGCGGGGCCGGCCGGCAGCGGCTCGTAGGGAACGGCGGCGACCGGCAGGGCAAAGGCGGGCAACATCCCAAACGCCTTCTCGAGATCCCGCAGCCTGGCGACACCGAGGATGCCGTCGTACTGGCCGGCCAGCAGCGAGCCGATCGCGGAGACCGCTCGCGACGTCGATTCGACCGTCCAGCCGCTATCGCGGGCCGCCGCCCAGATGGTGGCGATCCCACAGCCGGGGCCGCAGGTGGCGGGGATGCCGGTTCCTTCAACGGCTTCGGAGTCCCCCGCGGGGCAATCGGGCAGGAGCAGCAGCCGGCGGCCGGAGGGGCCGCTGGCCAGGCGACCCCGCCAGAACTCCGAGACGATCGTGACCATCGTCCAGCCGATGTGGTCGGCCCGAGCCCCGGCCCGTTCGACCAGCCGCGCTGCCTGCTCCCGGAGACCGGCCCGGGAGCGGGCCGTGGCCGGAGTTCCGCCGGCCCGCCAGGAAGCGACCAGGTCTGCAGCCATCGCCCGCAGCCGCGCCCGAAGCTGCTTGGAGTCCGGGCAGGAGAGAAGTTGCTCAGCGGCCGAATCCGCCGCAGCAGGCAAGGCTGAATGATGCACGAACGTCCTCAACGAGACCCGAAACTGCCGGCACGCCGCAGTGCCGCATCTCTTGTGAAAACCGTTTTTTCAGCCGATTCGTAACCGATCCGGCTCGCGGAGATTACCAAACGGCCGGGATCAGCGGGAACCGCGGCCTCAGGGCGAAACCCCGGCCGGGTCTTCGAAGAACGCCGGAAGCAGGGCGTCGACCTGCAGGAGCCCCTGGCGGGTGAGCACCGGGTCGGGCTCGAGCCGCTCGAGGTGGCCGGCCCCGCGAAGCGATTCCCACTGCGGCCTCCACTCGGCCAGCGGGTCGATGCCGTATTTCGCGTGCAGCCGGGCCGCGTCGAGCCGGCCCCGCTTGAGCTGCAGCACGAGCTCCCGGATCAGCAGTTCCCGTGGAGCGAGTGCCAGGCCGCGGGCGATCGGTAGCCGGCCTGCCTCGACCGCCTCCAGGTAGGGATCCCAGTGGGGCTCGTTCTGATAGTGGACGCCGGAGAGGTGGCCAAAGCTCGCCACGCCGAGGGCGACCAGGTCGCTGCCCTCCCAGAGCATGTCGCGATACTTGAAGTGAACCCGGCCCGGGTCGCGGACAAGCGTGTAGCCGCTGGAGATGGCATAGCCCCGCTCGGTGAACCGATCAAAGGCCCAGTCGACCCAGGCCCGCTTGGTCGGCCAGTCGGCCACCGGCACGGTGCCGCCGCCATCCTTGGCCGCCCGCACGAAGACCGTGTTGAAGGGGAGCTCCATCTGGTAGATCGTGACGCTGTCGGGCCCGAGGGCGAGCGTCTTCTCGACCGTCCGCTGCCACGACTCGAAGGTCTCCCCGACCATCCCGGCGATCAGGTCGACATTGACGTTGGGAAAGCCGGCGGCGGTGATCCAGTCCCAGGCCTTGCCGATCTCGGCCGAGAGGTGGGCCCGGCCGTTGGCCTCGAGAATCGCGTCGTCGAAGTTTTCAACGCCCAGCGAGAGCCGGGTCACGCCGAGGGCCTTGAGCGCCTTGATCTTCGGCTCTGAGAGGGTGCCCGGCTCGCACTCGAAGGTCACCTCCTCGGCATCGTCCCAGCCGAAGCTCTCGTGGAGCCCGCCGACGAGTCGCTCGAGCTGCCTGACCGAGAGAAACGAGGGTGTCCCGCCGCCGAAGTAGACGTATCGCAGCGGCCGGCCCGTCACCGCCGGCCGGGCCGCCGCCAGGGCCGCCTCGCGGGCGAGAGCCTGCGAATATCGCTCGACGTCCGCTGCGGCCACGTCTGTGTAGACCCGGAAGTAGCAGAACTTGCACCGCTTCCGGCAGAAGGGGATATGGAGATAGAGCCCGAGGGCCGCGTCGGTGGCGGGCCGGTCGAAGGCAGCGAGCACGTCGGGCACGGCCTCGGCCGACCACCGCGCGAAGGGCGGATAGTTGGCGACGAAATAACTGCCAGGCTCGGTCGTCTCGCTCATCGTGGGCTCGCTCGGGCGACCCCCGGACGCGTCAGAGCCCGCGGGCAGCCAGGAGGTCGTCGAAGTCTCGGAGGTGATAGCCTACCGCGTTACGATCGAGCACGCGGCAGAGGCCGCGGAGGGCGATCCCCATCCCGTCGGGCCCGCTCGTCCCGCCGAACTGGCCGCCGCCACGGACATGGGGCTCGAGGTCGACGAAGACGCCGGGAATCCCCCGTCGCTTGAGCTTGCGGGTCAGCGCGGGGAGCATCGTCCGCAAATCGGCGAGAATCTTATCGTGGCCGCCGGCGCCGATGTCGGCCGGCACGAAGTTGGCCAGCTGGTCCTCCTCGACGTGCCGGCCGCGGGCCGCCGCCTTCACCTTCCGGTAATCCTTGACGTGGATCCAGCCGAGGCCCGGCTTCATCGCCTGCCACTGCTTCCAGACGTCGCCGGTCGAGAAGCCCTGGACGATCAGATTGGCCGCGTCGAAGACCAGGACGAGCCCCGGATGGTTGACCCGCCGGTGGATCTCGGCGAGCAGCTGGCCGGTGCGGCCCACCAGATTCGCCTCGACTTCCAGCCCGAAGGTGAGATCGGAACGGTGGCAGGCCTCGGCGATCTGGCCGATCTGCTCAACGGCCTGCTCGAGATAATCGGCCGGATCGGCGTCGCGGGGCGGATAGAAGGAGAAGCCACGAATCAGCTTGGTCTCGAAGGCGTGGGCCAGCTCGCAGGCCCGGGCCACGTCCTTGGCGAGGTATCGCTTGAAGGGCACGTAAGCGTTGGTCGTGCCGTCGGGCTTGTCGACGAGCTTCACCTTGCCGATCGGGGAGGCGATCGACGCGACGTTGAGCCCGTATTCATCCTCCAGATGGCGGACCTTCTGAATCTCACCGAGCGTGAGCTTCATGACGTTCTTGATGCCCTTGCCGACGTCGATGTTTCGCAGCGAGTAGTACTCGAGGCCGAGCGCCGCCAGAGCGGAGAACTGCTCGACGGCGGTGAGTTGGAAGGCGGCCTCGTCGGCCAGGGCGGAGAGGAGGATCTGCGAAGCGGGCATCGGGCGGCTCCTGGAGGGCGGGCTGGTCGCCGCGGTCAGGGGACAGGCGGCAGATGGTCGCCGCCGTGCGAGACGGCGATCCGGGAGCGGATCCCGCCGCGGGGCGTGAACTCCGCCAGCAAGGTCAGCCGCCGGGGCTGGATGACCGCGACGAGGTCGTCGGCGATCCGGTTGGTGACGTGCTCGTAGAAGATGCCCTCGTTGCGGAAGGCCTGCAGGTAGAGCTTCAGGCTCTTGAGCTCGACGCAGATTTGGTCGGGCACGTACCGCAGCGTCAGCGAGCCGAAGTCGGGCTGTCCGGTCTTCGGGCAAACGCTCGTGAACTCCGGGCAGATATGCTCAATCGTAAAGTCGCGGCCCGGAAACTGGTTGGGAAAGGTCTCGAGCTGGTCGCGGGATGGTGGCTGGTGTGTCATGATCGTTGAGAGTCTGCCATGGAAAATCATTCGACACTAGCCAGGTCCGTTGCTGCCGACCAGGGCGCGAGCCAGCCGCCCCGGGCAGTGGTGCTCCTCTCAGGTGGCCTCGATTCCGCCACCACCGCCGCCTGGGCGAAAGCCGAGGGCTACACGCTCTCTGCCCTCTCGATCGCCTACGGCCAGCGGCACGCGGTCGAACTCGCCGCGGCCCGCGAGGTGGCCGCGGCCCTGGGCATCACCGACCACGTCGTGCTCAAGGTCGACCTCGCCGCCTTCGGCGGCAGCGCCCTGGTCGATCCCGCCGCGACGGTCCCCAAGGGCCGCAGCGAAACCGAAATGGCCGCCGGTATCCCCGCGACCTATGTGCCGGCCCGCAACACGGTCTTCCTCTCGCTGGCTCTTGCCCTTGCCGAGACCCGGCGGGCCGCCGCGATCGTGCTCGGCGTCAACGCGATTGACTACAGCGGCTATCCCGACTGTCGACCGGAGTATCTCGAGGCCTTTCAGGCTCTTGCCCGCCTCGCCACGAAGGCGGGCGTCGAAGGCCACGCCCCCCGGATCCTCGCCCCGCTGGTCTCGCTCTCGAAGGCCGAGATCATCCGGCTCGGCCACTCGCTCGGCCTCGACTACCGCCTGACGACCAGCTGCTACGACCCCGGGCCCGCCGGTCGACCCTGCGGCGACTGCGACTCCTGCCGGTTGCGGGCCGCCGGCTTTGCGGCCGCCGGCCTCATCGACCCGCGGGTTGTTGGGTGGGGTTCACCTCGCGCGGGCTCGGGGTGAGCCTGTGCCGTGTCGCGCGGACGCTCGCTATGGGCATCCTGCCCTCCGCTCGCTCGATGCTGGCTTGCTCTCGGCATCCATGCCTTCGCTCGCCAGCAACGCCGGCTCCACGGCACGGGCTCACCCCTCGCGAACCCGGATTCCGTTTG
>JAQCJP010000011.1 GCA_027592945.1 Planctomycetota bacterium | reverse complement strand
GGGTGCCCGTCGCGTTGGCGAAGGCTCCGGCCGCGGTCAGCTCGACCGTGCCGGCGGAGATCGTGAACCCGCCGGTGTAGCCGGTGCTGGCGTTGCCGAGGGTCAGTTGGCCGGCTCCGGTCTTGTCGAGATTGCCCGAGCCGGTGACCGCCCCGTCGAAGGCGACGGTGAGCCCGGTGCCGACGTCGAGCGTGCTCGTGGTGCTGGCGGCGGCGGTGAGCGTCCGGCCGGAGCCGAGCGTCGTGAAGCCGCTCGTGAACGCGAGCGACCCGCCGGCGAGGGTAATCCCGCCGGCTGCATCACCGAGGTTCGCGTCGGACGACACCGAGAGCGTGCCGGCGGAGACGGTCGTGCCGCCGGAGTAGGTGTTGGTGCCCGAGAGCACGACGGTGCCGGCTCCGACCTTGTCGATGCCGCCGGTGCCAGAGACGACGCCGGAGAACTCGGTGGTGCCGCCGGACGCGGCGGTCATCGAGACGTCGCCGTTGAGCGTGATCCCGCCGGCGAAGGTGGCGGTGCCGCTGCCGATGTCGGAGCCGATCGTGATCGAGCCGCCCGCGGCAATCGTCTGGCCCGCATTGACGGCACCGGGGCTCTCCGCGGAGGGACCGGCCCAGGTAAAGGCGTCGAAGGCGGAGCCGGAGCCGGTGAGTTGGAGGGACTGGCCCGCCGCTTCGCTTGCCTCCGAGACCCCGACGTCGGTCGAAGTCAGGCCGTTGGCAACTCCGTCGCTGGCCGTCATGGTGCCTTCGTAGCTGAGCAGGCCCTGGGCGACGACGGTGCCGTTGTAGGAGACCACGAGGCCGTCCGCGGAACCGTTCTGGATTCCGTTGGACATGCCGGTCCAAACGTACATCGTGCCTCCAGCGATGGACGTCGCGGCAACCTGGCCGCTTTCCACGCTATTTTGATAGTTAAATCCTGCATCGTTGTAGAGATCGATCCGCAGCAGGTTGGCGTCGAACGAGCCACTCTGAAATCCACTGCCCACGAAGACCTCGACAAACTCGCCGACGTCGGTACCACTGTTGTCATAGTGAAACTCATTGATCCAGGCGTCGGTGATGGCCGTCGCCGGTGTCAGCGTCATCGTGTTGCTGACCGTGATTCCTGAGCCGGCGAGGATCGTGCCGCCGGTCGCGGCGACCGTGCCCGAGCCGAAGGCGGTGTCATTCGCAGCAGCGAGTGTGCCGCCGGACAGCGTGGTGCCGTCACTGAAATCGCTCGCCCCGGAGAGCGTCAGTTTGCCCGAGCCACTCTTGGTGAGCGAGCCGGAGCCGGTCATGACGCCTGAGTAGGTGCCGTCGGAGTCTTGGGCGAAGACGACGGCGGCGTTGTTGGTGATCGCCCCCTGCAGGCTCGAGGTCGTGCCGGTCAGGGTGCCGGCGGAGACGGTCGTGCCGCCCGAGTAGTCATTCGCCCCGGAGAGCGTGACGTTGCCCGTGCCGCTCTTGGTGAGCGAGCCCGTGCCGGTCATCGCACCGGAGTAGGTGCCGTCAGTGTCTTGGCTAAAGACGACGGCGGCGTTGTTGGTGATGTCGCGCTGCAGGCTCGACGTCGTGCCGGTGAGGGTGCCGGCCGAGACGGTCGTGCCGCCGGAGTAGGTGTTGGCCCCGGAGAGTGTGACGTTGCCCGTGCCGCTCTTGGTGAGCGAGCCCGTGCCGTCCATCGCACCGGAGTAGGTGCCGTCAGCGTCTTGGCTAACGACGACGGTGGCGTTGTTGGTGATCGCCCCTTGCAGGCTCGTGGTCGAGCCGGTGAGGGAGCCACCGGAGACAATCGTGCCGCCGGAGTAGGTGTTGGCCCCGGAGAGCGTGAGGTTGCCCGCGCCGCTCTTGGTGAGCGAGCCGGAGCCGTCCATCACGCCGGCATAGGTGCCGTCACCGGCCTGGTCGAACGTGACGGCGGCGTTGTTGGTGATGTTGCCCGTCAGGCTCGCCGCCGTGCCGACGAGGGTGCCCCCGGAGACGGTCGTGCCGCCGAGCGTGTTGGCACCGGTGAGCGTCAGCGTGCCGCCGCCGGATTTGGTCAGCCCGTTAGAGGCGGTGATCGCGGACCCGATCGTCGCCGAAATGTCGGAACCCAAGACGATGGCGTTCGTCGCCGCGTCGGCCCCTCCGAGCGTGAGGGTGCTGCTGGAGAGGGTGTAACCGTCGGTGGAGAAGGTGATCCCCGCGTTTGCATTGACCCCGCCGGAAACTGTCACCGTGCCCGCTGTACCGCCAAAAATGACCGGATTGGCATCGGCCCGCGTTGTCGCATCGGTGCCGGCCTCGGCTGTCGAAAAGACCGCGCTCGCCGCGGCCCACGTACCCGTCCCGCCGATGCCCGCGGTCGAACCGTTTGCATCCCAGTAGATGGGGTCGCCCGTTGGCGTAACCTCTAGCAGCGTGGTGGTTCCATTGACCACGAGGTCGGGGCCACTGCCCTCGAAACCGCCGCTGCCGCCAGTAGATTCCGCCCAGCCATAAAAGCGGAACGTCACGTTTTGCTGGATGTCGCTGTAGGTGGCACCGCCGAGGGTGGCGGTGAACGGTTGCGAACTCGTACTATCAGCGATCGTGAAGGTTTGAATGTTGGCTCCGTAGCCATCCAGGCTGCTGCGCAGGGCCACTTCCCGGGGGCCGGTGCCTGATCGCTGCCAGATGAAGTCAATGTCATCGATGGAAAACGAGTGGGTGTCGTTGAAGTTGAGCGAAAACTCCATGTAGTCGTTGCCGGAAATCGCGTTGGCGATGCTCGTCGTGGCCCAACCCGTCGCGTTGAACCGACTGCCATTACCTGAAGCTGTAAGGCCCGCTCCCCGACTGATGACGCCGGAACCGACGCCGAGGTCGGCACTGATCGTGTCGGCGGTGACGGTTGTTTCATCGCCGCTGTTTCCGTTGAAATCCCAGCTTAGGAGCACTTCGGCTCGGGCCTGGGGCCCTGCGGCCACCGCCGCCATTGCCACGATCGCCGTGGCCTTTTTCAGAAACGTGTTCAGGTGCCGATTCATCAGGAAACTCCTTGCGTGGTCAGGTCAAGGGTGCGGTCGGGTTCGATTCTGGTCGGTCTCGGACCGTGATGGCCCGTGGTACAGCAGGGTGGCCCTGAAGAGGCGGGCAGGATGGCAGTCATCAACACTCGATTTCGATCGAGTGGTTTCGGTCCGGAGCGATCGAGCCGGCGGCAGGCACGCCGCAGGAACCATCGCGATCAAGCCCGAGCGATCGGTCGTCGCTCGTGTCGACTGGGCGGAGTTATGCCCGACGAGTGTTAGGGCTTGTGGAGCGCCAAATGAGAATGGCGTGAAAGTTTGATGAGCGCAGCATGGCTGGGCCGGCCGGGCGAAAAACGGCCCTGCCGGTCGTCAAACGACGTAAAACGCTTTGTTTTTAGGCCCCGACGCCGCCGAGACGCGGTGACCAACCGCGGACCGATCCGGCAGGCGTCGGGATCGACACAACCACCTCATGTGTCTCAGGTGCAAGCGGCGTGCCGAAACTCGTGGATCAGCGTCACACCCGGGAAAAAGCAGGTTGTGAAAAATGGATGAGTGAGATTTTCACGGTTCTTGTGAAGGCCAGATTCCGTATTTTTGTGAATGATCACCGGGATTGTGAATGGAACTCACCGCGAAACGCGACGAGCGGTCAAAGAGCTTGCCGCGCACATGGACCTTGCCAAGCAACCAGCCACACACGGCCGTCGATGGCAGCTCGGGGATTTCACCTGGGACCTGGTGCCGGAGTGCTGGAAAAACACTGGCCGATGGTGGTGGAGTCGGCGGCTTCGGCTCCCAGGCGGCCGGTCGCGCTATTCACTCCGCGACCGGAGCCCGCTTGACAGACTCCTCAACATATGTACAAAATGCCACCATCAAGATGGGCCGGGGCTCCCGCGGGCCGAGATCCGGTGCCGCTGCTAGGCTGTGGAGACCTCCAGATGGTCGCCTTCATGGACACGCTTTCGATCTACGAGCAGTTTCGGGCCTCGCTCGGCGAGGAGAAGGCGAAGGTCTTCGCCCAGACCCTCGGCACGATGATCGAGGAGGCGAAGAACGCCGCCACGAAGGACGACCTGCGGCTTGTCCACGAGTCGCTCGATGCCAGCACAGCCCGACTTGACCGGCTGGAGCAGACGGTCGAGAAGCTCGCCGAGGCGCAGGTTCGGACGGAGGCCCGACTTGACCGGCTGGAGCAGACGGTCGAGAAACTCGCCGAGCGGATGGATCAGCTGACGGCGGTTGTCGAGAAACTTGTCATCCGGTCCGACCGCCATGAGGGCACGCTGCTGGAACTCAAGTTTCGCGACCGGCTGCCGTCGTATCTCGGCCGCTATCTCCGGCGGGCAAAGGTCTTGCAACCGGCCGACTTGCTCGACGAGGTCGAGGCGAGCCTTGAATCCGCTGAGGTCGACGACTTCCTGCGGGCCGACGTCCTCGCCCAGGGCACCGTTGACGGGGAGCCGACCTACGTGATCGGCGAGGTCTCGTATACCGCCGACGCCGGTGACATCGAGCGGGCGGCCCGCCGGGCGGCGCTGATGCGAAAGGCGACCCTCCCGGCGGTGGGCTTGGTGGCCTGCGAGGCTGCGCGGCCCGAAACGCTTGCCTATGCCCGCGAGCAGGGCGTGCGAGTCTGGCTCGATGGCGTGCTCCTCGCCGAGCGGCGCGAGTGACGCCGCTTATCTGAGCACGAGTGGGACGGGAGCGGATTTCCCCTGGGGACTGTCCCCGCCTCGGGGACTGTCCCCTTTTCGGGCACGAGCCTTTATGCCTATCGCCAACTTCCTGCACGTCCCGGATTTCCCTGGGGACTGTCCCCGTCGCGGGGACTGTCCCGTTTCGGGCACGACCCCTTACGGCTCGACTCAGGCCGCAACGCCGCTCCGCCGCCGGCGGCGGAGCAGGGCGGCGGAGGCGAGCCCGGCGGCGGTGACCGCCAGGCCGATCGTCGAGGGCTCGGGCACGGCCGAGACGGTCATCGCCTGGCCGCTCACCGAGCCACCGGCGAAGTTCGCCGTGGCGGCGACGGTCGAGAGGGCCATCCGGAGGTCGGGGCTGGCGCCGGTGGCCGTCTTCCAGTTGGCGAAGGTGTAGTAGCCCTGGCCGGCGAGGGTCGAGTCGGTGCCGTTCCCGTCGCCGAGCACGTAGTAGTTGAGCGTGGCGTCGGTCACCGAGGCGGCGAAGTTGCCCGGCGTGTCGGTGAAGAAGCCGCCCTGGAAGGAGTCGCCCTCGCTCAGGCTCGTCACGCCGAGGTACATGTCGACGACGTTGGCCGCCGTCATCGCCGCCGAGAAGGGCGTCGCATCGGTGACCCGGATCACGTCGTTGAGGCTGGCGGTGGCCGCGGTGTAGTCGGGCAGAGCGGAGGTGTACTCGAGCACAAAGCTCGCTCCACCCGAGGGATCAACCTGGCCGACGGTCAGGATGCCGGGGCTCGCTCCGGGCTGGACGCTGCCGGAGCCCGCCACGACGCCGCCGATCGTGCCGGTGCCGGTGAGGACGTTCGTGCCGCCGACGATCACGTTGCCGCCGATGCTGCCAGTCACATTGAGTGTGGCGGTGTCGGCGAGGGTGACTGGGGCTGTCAGCGTGGTGCTGCTGTCGGCCGTCAGGTTGAGCGTGCCTGAGCCGCCGAGCGTCAGGCCGGTGATGCTGGCGGCGGTGGCGAGGGTGACGCCGCCGTCGATGGTCGTAACGTTATTGACGTTGAGGACCATCTCCCCCGACCCGGTTCCCCCGAAAAAGCCAACTGCGCCAGAGACGGTCAGTGCTTCATTCCCGCCGGCTCCGCCGAGAACCGCCTCGCTTCCGGAGCGGCCGCCAAAGGAGATTCCGTTGGCCATCGTGATCGGTGTGGTCAGTTCGACGGTTCCCACGTTGAAGAACACGGTCTGGCTGCCGAGTGCCGCCGCATTGCTCACGCGGACCACCCCGCCGGGGGCATACGTGAAAGCATCGCCGAGCGAGAGCCTATCGATAGAAGAGCCGCTGCCTAAGATCAGCGTGCCCTCGCCATCCTTATTCATGCGGTCGGTCATGGTCAGGCCTCCTTGGAGGTCCAGGGTGCCACCGGAGCCCACAACAATGGTTTTAATTCCGGCCCCGAGGTCGAGGGCCGGCACGACGGTGGCCGTGCCGCTGCTCACGGTGGAGGCGGTCACGCCCGAGCCGGTGATTCCACCGACCGCGGTGACCGTGCCGGCAGCGTTGAAGGTCAGGCTGCCGACGTTGCGGGTCGCCCCCTGGAGGTCGAGCGTGCCGGTGTTTGCGAGCGTGGTGCCGGCGCTATAGTCGCCGTTGACCGTCAGCGTTTGGCCGTCGGCGATGTCGAGACCACCGGCTCCGGAGACGGCCCGGCCGGCACCAAGCGTGAGCGAGCCGGTCGGGGCGAAGGTGCCGCCAGCAAGAGCCAGGCCGTTGGTGGCATCACCGAGAGCAGCTTCGCTGGAAACCTCGAGGCGACCGCCGCTGATGCTGGCTGGCCCCACGAACGTATTGGCTCCGCCGAGGATCAGCGTGCCGTCCCCGGCCTTCTCAAAGCTGGTGACCGTGCCGATGAGCACGCTGTCGATCGTGGCGGTCGCCCCGTTGGCAACGGTGACCGTGTTGCTGCCTGCACCGAGGGTGATCCCGCCGCCGGTGACGGCGTAGCCATCGACGTCAAAATCGATTCCGGTCTCGGCGGTGACACCAGCTCCATCGACGGTCACGGTGCCGCCGGTCGTGTCAAACACAGCCTTTTTCGTAGGATCCCAGCCGCCGGCAGCCCCGCCGTTTTCCGACCAGTTGCTGCCAGCGGTCGACCAGGTGCCGCTGCCGCCGGCAGTCAGGCCATCGCCATACCAGGTGAGCGAAGGGATTACTGGCGGCGGGGCAAGCAGGACCTCGTCGAACGTGGTGGCGACACGGAGTTGGCCGATAGAGAAATCCTGGTTGGGCGTGGCACCCGCTTGGCGGAAGTTGAACGTGTCGAGGGATGCGCGGACCGTTGATGACGAGGTGGTGATGCTCGTGTCAGTTACGGCTTTTGGGTCGACCCACAAGCTTGCCAGGCCAGTCGTAAAGTCGTAGCCCACAACGAGTCGATAATCAGCGTCGTAGGCGAGGTCTGATCCCCAACTCACTTCAGCCGTACCCGCGGTCGTCGCGATTCCAGGGCGGTATCCGCTCGCGGAAAAAGCGGCTATGTCAGTCCTCGCGGTATAGTTGAAGGTGCTTTGCTGGCTCACATGGGCGAAGTATTCAAAGTCTGTGCCTGAATAACTCCCGGGATCTGCCACGCTGATGTCGAAGCCGAAGTACACGGAGCCGGAAGTTGTGCTCGTGAAGAGAGTCTCAACATCCTCGCTGGCCGAATCGGTGAGCTGGACGCGGTTGTTGACGACCTGAATCTGATTGGCAGTGCCGCTGGTGGTTGTCCAGGTCCCGCCCACCACCGGCGTGGTGCCGGTGAGGTTCCCATTCGTCGGAAAATCGTCGGAAACGAGCACGTCCGCAACCGCCGAGGCGGTCCAGCCAGCGGCGGCGAAACCGAGGGCCAGGCATGCCAAGGCGGCCAGGAGGCTGTGCGGCCGAGACGAGCCTGAGCGAGCGGGAGTGGAGACCTGATCAGCGAGCGTGCGATTCCAGCGATTCAATGGACTTCGCCCTTCCTTGCGGGGGGGTTCGGAGTGCCGCGGTCGCCCGCAGCGTCTTTGCCTCGCCTCCCAGGTATGCGAATCCCGGGCCAAACGCGGCCCTTCACAGAAAAGCAATACTCGGGCACAGCGGAGGGTTGTTTGGCCGGGGACAAACGCAACTCCTCGCTGAAGGCCACCACCCGTCGGACGGGTACCAACAAAAACCGGGTTTCACTCGATCAGTGAAACCCGGTTTCACTGCGAATGTGAATTCACCGAATGAGTGAAAACAGAGGCTCGCGGCCAGTCGAGGCGAATGGGGGGGCGGAATAATAGCGGTGTGTCGTAATCAACTTTGCCGACCCTGGAACCCGAGCAGTGGGGGCTGCTCAGCCCTGCCGCATCCGGCGACGGAGCCCGGCGGCCGCCGCGGCCAGGCCGACACCGGCCATCGCGATCGTGGACGGCTCGGGCACGACCTGGGTCACGCTGATGCTGCCCACGGAGACGCCCGCTTCGATCACGCTTGCCGTGCCGAACTGCGACAGCACGATCGAGCCGAAGGAGGGGTCGTTGACCGAGCCGCTGCCGTACCCGGCGGTGGTGTAGAGCGACAGATTGTCAAAATCGGGGCCGACGTAGAGGTTGATGAAGTCGTTGGCGTTGCCGGCAACCATATTGATCTCGGCCCGGAGGGCGTAGTCCTGGCCGATCGTCAGTTCCTGGGTGCCGAACGACCAGGGATATCCCGACTGGCCGTTGACCCTCGTCCCGAAGACGTACCCCGTACCCTGGGTTTGAGCGACGATCCGGGCGTTTTGAAAGTTGCCGCTGGTCGACGACGTGTTGTTGGTGTTGAGGGCGGCGAAATAGGAGGGATTCGACGCCGACGGGGCGTCGACGCTCAGGGTCATGTCGAAGTTGAGCACGGTCGTGCCCGAAGCGGGCTGCACGACGTCGGAGGGAAACGGAAGAAAGGCATCCTGATTGTTGGTCGTCGCCCCTCCGGGCCAGGCGACTCTGCCGGCCGAGACGGTCAGCGGACTGGTCGTTTCCGTCCGCCACTGCTGCCAGCCGTTTTGCCCGACCAGTGCCCCGTCGCTGTAGGTGCCGAAATCGGCCGAGGCGAGCGATTGAGCCCGGGCGGACAGCGGAGCGATGGCCAGCGTCAAGCAGGCGGCGATCGTGGCGGCCACGGTCGACGGGCAGTTCCGGGATCGACGGGCGGGAAGGCGGGCAACGGTCATGGTCATCTCTCCGTGGGGCGGAAGGGGCGGGATCGATCAACGGGGTGCGTGGGGAACGCTTGCGGCCTCGAGGTTCTTGGCCGATTCGTGTCGGGTCGGGAGCCGCCAGCCGGCCCCTCGACTAAGGGAATCAACCTGCACGTCGCATGCCAAATGCGGAGCCTCATCAGGAACGAACACAAGAACTGGTTTTCTCTCCGATGTGGTGCATTTTTCCCGCAGGTTGCGGTGATTCGGTCTCGATGAGATTTTTCTGAGCTCGCACCGGTTGATGGCGGCATTCCCACTGCATGTGAATCGAGGTTTCACCAGAAGCGTGAATTCACCGATTCTGTGAACAAGGATTGCGGCCAGCGATGCGGAGGCCCACATCGGGCAAACCAGGGCCCCGTTTCATCGCCCCTCGAAAAAAGGGGACATCCCCCTTTTCCAGTCGTGACAATCCCGGGCCACTGAACCTCTGCGAACCGGAAAAGGGGGATGTCCCCTTTTTTTCAAAGAGCCCCGCCCATCGAAGCCCCCCACGCGAGCCGGGCGGCCTGCGGTCCCGGGATCACTCCGACTGGAGTGCGAAATCGATCACGTTGTCGCCGGGCTCGACCACGGCGACGAGCTCGCTCTGGCGGTGGTAGCGGGGCGGGAGGATTTCTCTGCGGCCAGCCTCGTCGTCGGCGGTCGTGATCCGGACCGCGTGCGGGCCGAGATTGGCGCCGACGATGTCACGGAGGTAGGCGAGGCGGTAGCCGCCCGAGGCGTCGGTCGTGCCGATCGCCGTCCGTCCGGGGCCCTCCGGAGTAAAGAGCACAAGCGCTTCGGCAAGCGGGACGCCGTCGAGCGTCACGGTGCCGGTGACGGTGCCCAGGGGCGGGCGATCCGACTCGCCGCAGCCGGCTGCCAGGCAGAGGAGGGCCATGCCAAGGGCTGCCGGGAGGGCTCTGGCTCGACCGCCCAGGCTGCTCAGCGGGTGCATTGCGGCGGCTCCAGGGGACTGACAGTGGACGCGGATCATTCGGTCAGGGCTGAGAATTGGTCAGGGCTGAGAATCGGTCAGTTCGAGGCCATGTCGAGCGAGGCGATCCGCTCGTCTCGCATCGATCCGAGGAGCGGGAACACCGAGCGATTGTCTTTCGCATCGACAAACTCGCTGACAAACCGCACCGAGCCATCCCCCATCGCGAAGAAGCTTCCGCCCTGATGGTCGCTGCCGGGCGACTCAAAAAACAGATTGTTGAGCCCGCCTGGATTGCGATGGAGCGGATCGGTGGCCGTCGAGAAGAGCGTCGCCACGCCGCCGACCGCCCAGCCGTCGTAGCTCTTGCGGTTGTAGGCGGCCGAGCCGCTGGCCCCCGGCTCGGGGGAGAGCCGCTGCAACTCGCCCAGCAAGAGCGTGTTGCTCGCGCCGTCCCGGCAGGCGGCCAGCGAAAAGCCAGCCGGCGGCGGGGAGGCGTTGCGGTCCGCGAGCGACCGCTCCCGGACCACGGGCATCGAGAAAACACCCTGGAGCACCCCGCCGATCTCGCCGTCGACCGGCGTGACGATCGATGAGAAGCGGTGCTGCTCGGACGTGCTGTTGAGAAAGGTGTCTTGCCGGCCGGTCGAGCCGCCGTAGTCGGTGCCGCCGCCGGTCCAGGACGAGACCAGCAGGCGGGCCTGGTCGTCGGATCCCCGGATGCCGCTCCGCCGGCTCGGGCAGTAGAGGCCGGGAATGTCGGTCTGGGCGACTGCGGCATTGGCCCGGACGTTACGGCTGAAGTCCCACTGGTTGTAGACGGCCTTTTCTTCCATGAAGGGCAGCACCGAGAGAATCCAACTTCCGCCGCTGGTTCTGCGGCCAGGGGTCGTTCCGGCGGCCGCCTCTCTCCAGGGATTGAACTTGTCCTCAATCCGTCCGAGCGACGAATCGTTGCGGATCGACAACTCCTGCCGCACGTCGGCGGCCAGCGGCAGGCGGCCGTTGCTGCTCTCGTACGAGATCACCGCCAGGGCCAACTGTCGGAGGTTGTTGCCGCACTGCGTTCGGCGGGCAGCCTCGCGGGCTCCCTGCACGGCAGGGAGGAGAAGCCCGACGAGTGTGGCGATGATCGCGATCACCACCAGCAGTTCGACGATTGTGAAGGCGGTCCGCCGGGAGCGGTCCTGAACCGGAGGTACGTGGACCTGACATCCGTGGCGGGTGAACACGGACAAAAACGGGCAACACACAGATGGGAGGTGTGCACGCATGCATGTCGTCCGGCCTCGATCCCCAAGGGATCTTCGGGCGAACGGCTCCTGTTGTCGCGCCACACCGCAGGTGGGGCCGTCCGGAGACGGAAGTGGTGCAGCGACTTCGAAGGTGGGACTGCAGGGCCGCTCCGGGTGGAACGGTTTGTTCAGTTGGGAGACCGAACCCTACGCGTCAACGACTATACGCAGGTCGTCGGAGAAGGGCCAAACAATCAGTGATGAGATTTTGATGAATCGGAGAAAAAAGCCCCGCCCCCGACCGAATCCGGTCGAGGGCGGGGCGAAATAACAGCGGCGATGTCCTGCTCGAGGTTGCCGAATCCGGAATCCGAGCGACTGGAACTGCTCAGCCCTTCCGCATCCGGCGGCGGGCGGCGAGGCCGGCCAGGCCCAGCCCGGCAGCACCAAGGGCGAAGGTCGAGGGCTCCGGCACGACCGCGGCGGTGCCTGGCGAGCCGATGTTGGTCACCGTGAAGGGGGCCGGCACCGGCGTCACCGACTGGAACGTGGTCTGGCTGATGCCACCGTTCTCGCCGGGGATCGTGCCGACGGTGCTGACGACGCCGTTGGCCGAAGAGCCGAGGACGAAGTCGCCATTGGGGTCGTAAGCGTAGTAAAAACTCTGGCCCACAGTCGCGACGGCCGAGCCGAAGTTGGTCTGCGGGGTGATTTCGATGCCAGTGCTGTCGAAGATCACCAGGCCGTCGCCGTTGGAGCTCAGACCCGCCCCGGCGTGGTAGCCGACCTGGGCCGTCGTCGGCCAGTAGGCCTTGAAGTTGGTGACCTGCTCGGCCGGAGTGGGGGCGCCGAGGGTGGTGTTCAGTTCGAAGAAGACCACCGACTCACCGGGGGCAATGCTCGTCACGCCGCCCTCAAGAGGGACTGAGCTGGCGAACGAGAACGAGTTGTCGTCGTATTGCCAGGTATTTACTCCCGTCACGGTCGATGAGCCATAGTTGGTCAGTTCGAACCAATCTTCCGTGCCACCGACACCGCTGGAACTCATCACCTCAGTGACGCGGATGATCTGGGCGGAAGCAGGGCCGGCGAGCAGGGCTACCGCGATCAATGCGGTGGCTGCGGCAAGGCGAGAGGACAGGGTTCGGGCGAGGTGGGTACACATGGCGAGCGGTGCCTTTCTGGCGAGGGATGGAAAACAGTGATCCCCTGACATCGGCGACCGCAGACACCGGCCTCACCGTGAGCCCGGCAGACATTCGTCTGCAGACGCCACCAATCTCAGGACTGATGGCAACCGGTTGCGAATGCCGTGCCGGCGTTTGATGAGTTTTCGGTGAAGGTTGCGAAAAAGGCGTTCAAGCACTGGAAAACCTGCTCTCGGAGAGGCGGCTACGCGAGCCGCCTCTTCTCCTCAATCGATTGCTCATCCTTTCCTCACGAGTCGCTCATCACTTTCACCAGAGTTGGGTTCCCTTCAAAAGTGAATGCTCACCATGGTGGTGAGGCGAGGCGGCAGAACGGCTCACAAATTTCTCACAGAGCGGCTCACAAAATCCTCATCGACCGAAAATAAAAGGCGGTTGTCAAAAGGGATTGCGTGACGCGACTGCAGCGGCGGAAGGGCTGCAGGGGCGATCAAACGGAAACAACGCCTGCCGTGAGAAAGGATTCCATGCTCTCGTCTTCCATGCCGGCCCAGCCGGACGCTCACTGCCGTCGAGGCTTCACGCTCGTCGAGTTGCTTGTGGTGATCGCGATCATCGCCACGCTCATCGGTCTCTTGCTGCCGGCCGTGCAGAGCGCCCGTGAGGCAGCCCGTCGCACGCAGTGCATGAGCAACATGCGGCAGATCGGGCTTGCCTTTCAGATCTGTGCCGACACGCGGAAGTATTACCCCGCGGCCATGTGGTCGGCCCGGGCTGCGGGGATGAATCCCCGCCCCAAGGGCAATCCAGCTGGCAAGGAACATTCCTGGCGGGTGCTGGTGATGCCATTCCTGGAGGAGCAGGCCGCCGCAGAAACGTACGACTGGAACAAGGACTGGTTCGACATGACGTCGAACACGGCCCCGCCCAAGCCGGCTTCGCCGGCGCTCGGCATCCGGCCCGATTGCAATCTGGCGATCGCGACTGCGATCGTCAGTGTCTATCGATGCCCGTCGGCTCCCGACCGGGGCCAGATCACCCGCATTCCGGCCTCCAGCGACAGCGATAGCGGCCGGCGGGCGATCAACAACGTCCGCGTTCCGTTGGGCTTCACCGACTACGAGAGCATGACCGGGGTCAAGACGGGCGTGCTTCCAAACCCGGACCCCTACCGAATCGACGCCGTTGCCAACGGCTTCCTCGTGAAAGACGCTGTGACGCGGCAGCGGGAGATCGTCGACGGGCTTTCCAAGACGATGCTGATCGTCGAGTGTGCCGCCCGGCCGTTGACGTTTCGAGGCGGCAGCCAGCGGACGATTCCCGCCACCGGTGCTCCCTGGATCTACGACCAGGGCGTCGGCTGGGCCGACAGCCTCGGCCCCTTCAAGCTCGACTCGATCGATCCGTCAAAGACCACGGCCAACACGATGAAGGGCGCTCCGCCGGGCACCGGCGTGGCGATGAACGCCACCAACGAGGGCGAGTGCTATTCGTTCCACGACGGCGGGATGGTGGCCGTCTTCGGCGACACCTCGACGCGGATGCTCACCGAGGGGATCGATCTGCAAACCTTCTGCGCGATGATCACCCGGGCCGGCGGTGAAAATCTGGGGGCCGAATGAGACCGCTGGCGGGCATGAAGCTGTTGGCCGCGACCGCAGGCCTGGCCGTGGCAGCGATCGGCTTGGCGGTGTCGGCGAAAGGCCCTGCTGGCCCCGGCATCGCAGCCGGCGGGCCGGCGGTGCTGGCAACGCATGTCGTGCCGGCCGTCCCGCTGCCCGGCGGCGTGGCCCTGGGCGGGCTGAGCGATCTCTTCATCCAGCCGGTGGCGGCAGGAGCCGCAGGGGGCGACTCGCTGGTCGCCTGGACGATTACCGATCGGGGGCCCAACGGCTCGGTCGGTGACGGCGACGCCAGGCGACGAACGCTGCTCGCCCCCGATTTCTCACCGGCCCTCATCCGATTGGAGATCCCCGGCGAGGGCGAGACGACGGTGACGACGATCCTGCCGCTGGCCGGGGCGGCGGCCACGCCCTTCACCGGTCGGGCCAACGGCATCGGCCGGGACGAGCCGATGCTCGATGCCGAGAGCGGCGTCGAGATCACGGCCGACCCCAATGGCGTTGACCCTGAAGGCCTCGTCGTGATGCCCGATGGATCATTCTGGGTGAGCGAGGAATATCGGCCGTCGCTCATGAAGGTTTCTGCCGACGGACGCGTCAGCCAGCGGCATGTGCCGGCCGGGGTCGAGCTTTCCAATGCCGACACGCGGGTGATCGCCGATCTCCCGGCCGTCTATGGCAGCCGCCGCGACAATCGCGGCTTCGAGGGGCTGGCCCGCTCGCCCGATGGCACGCGGCTGTTTGTGCTGCTCCAGAGCCCGCTCGACCATCCGGAGAAGAAGGCTGCCAAGCGGACCGGAAACGCCAGGATGCTCGTGGTCGATGCGGCTTCCGGTGAGCCGGTCGCCGAGCACTGCTATCGGATGGGCAACCCCGCCGTTCCCGGCTGGGCGGCCAAGGGAGCCCCGCCCGACGACGGCAAGCTCTGCTGCCTTGCCCCGCTTGCCGACGGCTCGCTGCTCGTGCTCGAGCAGGATGACACCGGGATCGCAATGCTCTACCGGGCCGATCCCGCCGCCGCGACCGATACGCTCCCCCGAACGCTTGCGAATCAGGCCGATTCGACTGCTGCGGCCGAGCCGCTCGAGACGATTGGCGACCTGGCGGCGGCAGGGATCCGGCCGGTTGCCAAGACGCTCGTCGCGGACCTCGGTCCTCTCGTGCCCCGACTTCGCCGCGATGTCTTCGGCGACGACGGCTCCGGGGGCGGCGCCAAGCTCAAGCTCGAGGGGCTGGCCGTCCTCGATGATCGCCGGCTGCTGCTGGTCAACGACAACGACTTTGCCGCGGCCGGCTCGACGGCCGGTGACGCTGGCCGAGACGCTCCCGCTGCCCGCTCCTGCCTGTGGCTGATCGGCCTGCCGATCCCACTTTCCGCTCACGATTCCCTGACCGTCGAACGCTAAGACACGCACTTCCTGCCTTTCACCCCGGAGCCCTTTCCGATGCTCTCCTTGCTGCGATCCTCCCCGCTGGTGGCCCTGCTGGCCCTCGTCGCTCTCTCCGGCTCGGTTCTCGGCAACGGCATCACCGTTCGCGTCACCGAGGTGATGAGCTCGAGTGGAACCGGCGGAACCAACGACTGGTTCGAGATCACCAACTACGGCTCGACGGCGGTCGACATCACCGGCTGGCGGATGGATGACGGGTCGTTCAACTTCGCCGGTTCCGCTGAGTTGATACCTTACACCGCCGGCACCGAGCCGGCCTGGACGCTCCTCGAGCCGGGCGAGTCGGCAGTGATGGCCGAGACGGAGGCGCCGCTCACCTACATTCCGCTGTTTCAGGGGTTTTGGAACATCGGCAGCGAGCCCGGCAATGTCCGAAATCCCAAGATCGCCACCTACACCGGCAGTGGCCTGAGCTTCTCCTCGGGTGGCGACGGCGTGGTGGTCTTTGATAGTGCGGGAACGGAGGTGACGCCGCGGACCAGCTTCGGCGCGGCGACCGGCGGATCGACCTTCTACTGGTCGTACGACTCCGCCGGTGAGCTGGCGACCGCCGCCGCGGGCGAGGTGAGCGTGCCCGGGGTCGCCGACGCCTACGCGACCAGCAGCAGCCCCTCGAACATCGGCTCGCCCGGGATCGCCGTCGTGGCCACCCCGACGGTGACGCAATACTGGGCCGCCGACGGCACGACGCTCGGCGGCACCGGCAGCTGGACGGCGGCGGGAACGAGCTGGTCGGACGCCGAATCGCCCGTGACGGCCACGACCTGGTCCGACGGCGCCACCGCCGTCTTCGGCGGGCCTGCCGGCACGGTGACCGTGGACGCAGCCGTGGCCCCGCTGGGGCTCTCCTTCGCGACCGACGGCTACACGCTCGCCGCCGGCACAGGCTCGCTGGCGACCGCCAGCGTCGAGGTGACCAGCGGCTCGACCGCCACGGTCGCAGCCCAGTTCACCGGCGACACTGGCCTCACGCTGCTCGGCGGCGGCACGCTCGTGCTCGCGGGCACTTCCAACGACTACACCGGGGCGACGAGTGTCGGCGTCGGCACGCTGCGGGCCGGGGCCAGCGAGGTGATCCCCGACGCCTCTCGGCTGACGGTGGGCCGGTTCATGAATGCCGACCTGACCGGCTACACCGAGACGGTCAACGGCATCGCCGGCCTCGGCACGATCACGCTCGGTGACTCGCTCACGGTCAACATCACCGGCTCGAGCGACGTCGTCATCGATGGCTTCCTGCGGGGTACCGGCGACCTGATCATCGATTCGGCTGGCACGGGCGCCCAGCGGCTCGACGCCTCGACCCAGACGCTCGGCGACGGTGCGGTCAAGGACTATTCCGGAGCGACGCTCGTCCGGCGGGGCACGCTCAAGGTCCACTACGATGGCGTCCCGACGCAGACGTCGAGCGTGGCGGTCGAGTCGGCCGGCGCGCTGCGACTGGAGACCTCGGCCCAGATCTATTCGTTTGCCAACAATCCCGCCCTCGCGATCGACATCAACGGCGGCACGCTCGGCCAGGGCACCGGCGACGATGTGGAACTGACCAATCCGGTCAACGTCACGGCCGACAGCACCTTCTCGATCCTCAACGATGAGACGCCCGATCCCGCCAATCCCACGGTTGACCAGCTGGTCCTCTCCGGGCCACTCACCGGTACCGCCGGCAGCACGATCACGATCACCGCCAGCAACCCGACCCCCGGGGCCGATACCGGCCGGGTGGCCTTCACCAGCTTCTTCGGCAATACGTTCACCGGGACCGTCAAGCCTCAGCTTAATGCGGTGGCCCGGTTTACGGCCGACTACTCGGGTGTCGACGTCGTGCTCGACCAGGGCGGGCTCGAGGGCTCGGGCACGGTCGGGGCGGTCAGCGGCACCGGAACGGTCGCCCCGGCAGGCGACCTGAGCCCGGGGATCCTCACGGCCACCAGCATCACGACCACGGCCACGACCGGCTTCGAGTTCGACTTCGACGTGGCCAACGCCGAGCCGACCTGGTCGTCCGCGTCGTTCAGCGGCAATGACGTCCTCCGGCTGACCGACGAGAGCCCGCTGCCCAACACGCTCGGCTCCGGCAATGTCGTCAAGCTCTATCTCAACGTCGGCCAGCTCACCGAGAGCGACACCTTCACCGGCGGCTTCTTCACGACCGCCGACTCGACCGCCTCGCTCACCGGCGGCTCGTACGAGACGTATGTCTACGGTGACGGCTTCGGGACCGACGCCACCCACAACGGCGTCGGCTGGTACAGCCTGGCCAGCTACAACGCCCAGCAGAGCAGCACCCTCTCGACCGGGATCGCGATGGTCTCGACCACCGCCGCCTTCGACGGCTTCACGCCGACCGACGGCTATGTGATGCAGGCGAGCTTCGCCCCCACGAGCGACATCGTGATCGACGTCGCCAGCGGCTCGCTCACCCAGGCCCAGGCCGGCTACGCCCAGATCCTCGTGGCCGACTCGGTCACCAAGACGGGCGTCGGCACGCTGGTGATGGACGCGGCCAACACCTACACCGGCCCGACGACCGTCTCGGCCGGCACGCTCGAGGTGGCCAACGCCGGAGCCGTGGCATCCAGCAGCGTGACGGTGGCTGCCGGGGCGACCCTCGCGGTCGCCTCGGGCACCACGATGCAGTCGCCGAGCGTCACGCTCGCCGGCGGCACGCTCGCGGCCGAGTCGCTCGCGGTCAACGCGGCGACCGGCATCGAGACGCTCACGATCAACTCGGGCACGGTCGCCAACACCGCCGCGGTCGTGGTCGGGGCGGGCGGCCTGATCGATCTGCCCGATGCCGAGCGGGTTATTGTCGGCGTGGCGAGCCTCGCGGTCGCCGAGACCGCCGGGGGCGGGAAGATCGACCTCGGCTCGGGAGAGGCGACCGTTGCCGCGGGCGGGATCGCGGCGGCCGACCTGCGGGCCGACATCATCGCCGGCCGCAACGGCGGAGCATGGAACGGCACCGCCGGGATCACCTCGGCCGCGGCGGGCTCATCCGGCGGCACGCGGGCGGTCGGCTACGTCGTCGCCGGCGACGGCTCGGCTCGCGTTTCCTTCGCCGCCCCTGGCGACATCGACCTCAGCGGCCAGGTGAACATCATCGACCTGGTCGGCATCGACTCGGCCGGCAAGTTCGGCAGCGGCCAGGCAGCCGACTGGAGCCAGGGCGACTTCAACTACGACGGCGTGGTCAACGTCCTCGATCTGATCGCGATCGACACCGCCGGGGCCTTCGGGACAGGGAACTACTTCCCATCTGCCCCCACCGCCACGGCCCTCGGGGCGAGCGTCGCCGCCGTGCCCGAACCGGGAGTTGCCGGCCTCGTACTCGCCGCGGCCGGGTGGGCCCTGCTCAGAAGGCGGCGAAACATCGCATAAAAGCCACCCGGCGCGAGCCGGGGGCATTGATGGCTTTCCTCACGCCCAGATGTGGCTGTTCGTCGCGGTGGGACGCTAAACTCATGCGATGGTTGTCATCAGTCGAGCGGGGAGACGGCGGGGCGGGAGGCGATGCCGTCGGCTGGCCTTGGCGGCCGCAGTTGGCCTCGCGCCCTCGGCGGCCCCGGCGACCGAGATCATCGATCTTGGGGTGGTCGACGAGTTCACCCTCTCCCAGCCGATCGTTCAGATCGCCATCGGCGACGAGGGCCGCGTTTTCGATCTCGCGCCCTACAACGAGTGTCTCCTCGACACCGGGGCCAGCGGGATCCTGATGGCCAAGACCGCCTCCGACGAACTCCGGGCGCGGGGATTTGTCGAGGAGGCGACCTACATCGACTTCGGCGTGGCCGGGCCGCAGGCGACCGGCGTCTCGGCACCGTACGACTTCTCGTTTGCCGGCAGCGACGGCGTGCCGCTGACGATGCCCGATGTCCGCCTCCAGACCTCGGGCTCCGATTTTGCGTTCTACGGGGGCATCGCCGGGATGCCGCTGATGATGGGCCGGACCGTCGCGCTCGACCTTCCCAGGCAGGCCGACTTCAACGCGCTGCGGATGGGGGTCGCCTTCGGTTCGGAGCCGCTCCCGCCGCCGACCACACATGCGTATTCGATCCCGCTGTCGATGTACGAGTTTCCGATGACGGGGCAGGTCAATCCCGACGACCCGCTTCCGATCTACGCCCCGCTCCCCTTCGCGCCGGTCGAGCTGCAGTTTGGCAGCACCCGGAAGACGAGTTCGTTCCTGCTCGATACCGGCGCCCAGCAGTGCATCCTCTCGAGTGCCGTAGCCTTCGAACTCGGTCTCGACGTCAACGGCAACGGAGACCTCGAAGACGAGGCGGTCACCTTTCAGGAGGTGATCGGCGTGGGGGGCTCGAAGATCATTCCGGTGCTCCAGATCGACGCTTTGGCGCTGCAGGCGGGCGACGGCACCGATCTCGTGTTTCGAGACGTCGCTGTCGGGATCATCGACATCGACGACGCCCTGCCCGGCGTCCTCGGCATGAACATTCTCAACGCGGGCTGGGAGATCTACGCCCTCAACAAAATCCTCGGGATCGAGCCGCTCGGGCCGCCGGGCGCGTTCGACCGGATCGATCTCGACTTCCGTGACGCCGCCGCGACGATGGCTGCCGAGATGCGGCTGACCGTGCGGGCCGACGCTGATCTGCCCGTTTCGCAGGGGCCGCTGGCGGTCGAGGTCGCCGACGGGACGGTCTCGCAGGCCGCCGCGGGGCACGCCTCGATCGGAGGCGACGGCACGCTCGAGAAGACCGGCAGCGGCACGCTCGTGGTCGATGCCGTCAACACGCTCACCGGCGCGACCACCGTTTCGGCTGGCACGCTCGAGATCGCGGCGGCCAAGGGCCTGTTTGGCAGCCCCGTCACCGTCGAGGCGAGCGGGACGCTCACGATCGCCAACGGGATCACCGCCCGGCTACCGAGCGTTACGCTCACCGGCGGCATGCTCGAGGCCGGCTCGCTCGTGATCGACGCCGGCCGCGGGATCGGCCGGCTCCAGGTCGGCGATGGAACCGTGAGCGGACCGGCCGGGTCGGCGGGGCCCGCAGTGAGCCTGGGGGCCGCCGGCCGCCTGGTACTCGCGGTCGACGCAGCGACGACTCTCGACCTGGCGAGCCTGACGGTCGACGAGGCTGCCGGCGGCGGGCTCGTCGACCTGGGAAGCGGCCGGATCGCGATTGCCGGCGGGGCCAGCGAAGAGGACCTGCGGGCTGATCTCGTGGCCGGCCGAGGTGACGGCAGCTGGAATGGCGGCACCGGCATCGGCTCGTCGGTCGCCGCGGCGTCAGGGGGTAGCCTCAGCGTCGGCTATCGGGTGGCCGCCGACGGGTCGGCCGTCGTGGCGGTTGCCGCGGCGGGCGACCTCGACCTCGACGGCGACGTCGACATCTTCGACATCGTCAGCCTCGACGGGGCTGGGACGTACGGCACCGACGCGGCGGCCGGCTGGGCCGACGGCGACATGAACTACGACGGGCTGGCCAACCTCTTTGATCTGGTTGCCATCGACGGGGGCGGTGCTTTCGGGGCGGGCGGGTATCTGCCGGCTCCGACCGGATCGCTCGCGGCAACGAGCGTGGCGGTGCCCGAGCCAGGGAGCCTGGCGTTGCTCGCGGCGGCGGGCACGGCGGCGATGCGGTGGTGGCGGCGTCGGGCGTGACCCAACTCGCGGCGCCCGACCGCATAAAAAAGCCCCCCGGCTCTTGGGTCAACGCCCGCTCCTCGGCGGAATATAGATTTGCGCACGCGAACGGGCTGCCTTCGCGATCGAAGGCAGCCCGTTGCGTTTCGCAGACACCCCGCTGACCCCCTCAGCGGGGGTCGCGGTCTCAGGCCTCGAGGGCGAGGCGGCTCTTCCGCCGCTTCCGCCAGGCCATTCCGCCCAGGGCGGCCACGCCGCAGCCGGCCATGGCGATCGTCGAGGGCTCCGGCACGGCGTTGACCGTGTAGACCCGGAAGTTCTGCGTGCCGACCACGCCGTTGATGCCGTAGACCATCTGGCTCGAGCTTGACAGCCCACCCTGCGTCGTTGCACCGAACGCAGCCAGAGCGGCTTCAACTGTCATGCCGGTCGAGCCGATCGTGCCAAACGACCATTCCGGCGTGCCGAGGTAGGTGCCGGGAATCTCCGACGCGACGACGCCACCGGTACCCGGACCCCACGTCGTGCCGCTCGAGCCACCCGAGCCGGCCTGAGCAGAGGTGCCGAGCACCATGTTATTGTGATTGAAGTACCCGATCGAGGCATTCACGTTCGGGGAGCCGAGCGTGTAAAAGGCGGCCCCGATCGTGTTGTCGTCACCGACGGTCACGTTGCCGAGTGTCGGCGGGAACAGCGGGTAGGCACCGCTCAGATACGAGAAGTCGGTCGCGGTGCTGGAGAATGTGATTACGGCCGGGTCGGGCCGAATCCCGTACGAACTGATCCCATTGCCCTGGCTGATGCCCGCGTTGCCCGGATTGACGCGGACTTCGCCGGTACTGACGTCGAAAACGACGAACGCGTCACCGACCTGCTGGGCGTTGGCGACAGAGAGACCGAGGGTGCAGACCGCACAGACCGCAAGCGCGGCCAAAAAACGAATCGTTCGCATGAGAAAAACTCCTCAGGGGGGGTACAAACAGGTTTCCAAAGGGACAGGGAACCGCACCGAAGCGAGAGGAAGCCCCAGGGGGCCACCCCGCCGTAGCGACGCGGAACTGAACGGTGAAATCCGATGCGGCATCGCCCTCAGAGGGTGGGCCGATCAGTTGCCTTGGGGTCGGGCCCGGCTGGGCCTTGATCCCCGCGACGCCGGAAGAAAAAGCGAATGGCGTGCCAAACCGGTTTGTGAAAATCCCGCGAGCTGGAAAACCTGGCGAAAGCCCTTCAAATCCGCGAAATACGCAGATCCGGCTGTGAGCCTTGCAAGAGTCGGCTGCTGGGCAACCTGGGGAGCCTCACCGTTTTGGTGTCACCGAGGTGGTGAGGGCTCACCAAAATGGTGAGCCGGGGAGGCGGCCTCGCCAGAGACGACGGCGAACCGCATCAGCCGCCCGCCCGCGGGCAGGCGACGTCGAGACCCGGGCCGGGCCGTCGGCTTCAAAGCCTTGTTTTCAGGGCTTTTAGACGCATTTCACGAGTTGTTGTGCCAGAGCGAGCGCAGCCGCTGACCCAGCGCAGGAGGCGCTCCGGTCGCGAGACCGGTCCCTCTGGCTGTGACGCCAGAGCCTCCATCCCTTCCACTGTGCATATCCCGTGCCAAATGGGAGCGAAGCCCGGATTCTCTTTTCAGAAAAAAACAGGATTCTTACCCCCGAATCGGCCATGTCGTGGCACAATGCGGCGTCGACGAGAGGCGATTCCATCTCTCCATCTGCTTATGAAGGAGTCTCTGCCATGGATTTCAGGCGTTGCTGCCGTCTCACCAATCTCGGGCATCGCGTCGCGAGCACGCTGGCAGTGCTGGCAGGCCTCGCCTGGTTGGCACCCGCAACGATCGGAACAGTCTTCGGCCAGACGATCGAACTCGGCTACGACGAGGCGGTGGCGACCGCGACGGTGCAGCAGGGGGGAGTCCGCGGCGGCACATCCGGCACGAACTACTTCAATATCCAGAACAACGCCAACGGCAGTTTTGCCAGTTATGGCGTCACGGAATGGAACCTCGGGGCCGGCAGTTTCCTGAACGCTCCGGCCGGCCTTGTCGGCGATGACATCGGCGGACTCTCCGTGCGGATGACGCAGTCCAACGCGAGCTTTTCGTCGGACACGCCGCTGCGGTTCTGGCTCTGGAATAACACGACAGCCAGCATCGCGCCTGGATCGACAGACATCACGTTCGACCCCGCTGCCGTCGGCGGCATCTCGGATCCTCCGCAGCCCTGGTTCTCTGATCCGTACAGCATCTGGGAGATTGGCACCGGCAACTACACAGTCACTGCTTCGGGGGACCAAGACACCTTCACCTTCGATGCCACCCTCTGGGATGCGGCGGCACGCGATTACGTCGCCACGCAACTGAACGACTCCGGCCTGCTGCGGGTGGTCATCGAATCGACTCTCGATACCGGTGCCAATGGGACCGCCACCTACGCCGGCTACACCAACACCGCGTACACCGGTCCTGAACTCCAACTCACTGTCGGCGGCAGCATCCCGACCGACACGCCCGCCTGGTGGACTGCCGACGGAGTCGCCCTCGGCGGATCGGGCTCCTGGACAGCCGCTGGGGCCAACTGGTCGCCGACCGAATCGCCCGTGGCCGCGGGGGTCTGGGACCCGACCACCGTGGCGACCTTCGCCGGCACCGGCGGGACGGTGACGGTGGCCGAGCCGCTGGCCGTCAGCGGGGGTATCTCCTTCACCGCCGACGGCTACACGCTCACCGGCGGCGGGCTGACCTTTTCCGACGCCGAAGGCTTCGCCTTCACGACGATCAACGTCGCCGAGGCCGCCACCGCCACGATCGATACGCCGCTGGCCGGCACGGTCACGGCCCTCCGCAAGACCGGCACCGGCACGCTCTCGCTCGGCGGCACGAATACCTTCACTGGGCCGGTTCGCCTCCAGGAAGGCACGCTTGCTGTCAGTGGCGACGCCGCCTTCGGCGACCTTGCCAATGCGATCGAACTCGACGGGGGCAGGCTCGCGGTGCCGACGAGCCTCGACCTCGGCAGTCGCACGCTCGGCGGCGTCGGCACCGGCGCCGGGGCGGGCACGATCGACATCGCGGCCGGGGCCACGCTCTCGACCGCCGGCTCGGTCAACCTCGGAAACCTCACGCTGCCTGGCGGCGGCACGCTGGCGGTCAACGGCTTCTCGAACGTGATCGGCACGGTCTCTGCCACGCTCACCTCCGGCACGGCCCGGATCGAGGGAGCGATCGATCTCGGCGATTCAGGTCGCACCTGGACGGTGGCCGCCGGCGGCACGCTTGAGATCCCCGGCAGCCTGACTTCGGTCGGGACACTCCGCAAGGAAGGCGAGGGCACGCTCGTCCTCGCCGGCGACAACTCGTCGCTCGAGCGATTCGGGATCGGCAACCAGGGGAGCACGCCGGTCGACGGCGGTACGGTCCAGGTTGGCAACGCCAACGCTCTCGGCTTTCAGGATGTCTATTTCAACAACGGCACGATCGAGGCGACCACGCCCCTTGAGTTTGCCAACGGCCTCTCGATTGGCGGGCGGGCCAACGGCGCTTCGCGGCTGGTCGGTGAGGCGATGACTTTCTCGGGCCTGATCGGCACCTTCAACCCCAACGGGGCGATTGGCGACGTCACCCTGATCGTCGACAACGAGACGACCTTCAGCGGCATCGTCGAGGCGACTGGCACGCCCCTGACGGTCGGCGGCACGGGCACGCTCAAGATGGCCGCCCTGACCACCGGCCTGACCGTACCGGTCACGCTCGCCGACAGCGTCACGCTGCAACTGGAAAACTTCAGCTCGATGACGCCGCCCCTGTTGACCGTTGGCGGCTCGGCCACGCTCGCCGGCGCCGGCACCGTCGGCAGCCTTACCGTCGATGCCGGCGGCACGCTCTCGCCGGGCACGAGCCCCGGCAGCATCCTCGCCGGCGACACGACGCTCGCCTCCGGCGGCAACTACAACTTCGAGATCGCCAACGCCGCCGGGACCGCCGGCTTCGACTGGGACCTGCTCGATGTCACCGGCACGCTCACGGTGGCTTCCACGCCGGAGGAGCCCTTTGCCGTCAACCTCTGGAGCCTGGCCTCCACCAATCCCGATTCCAGCGGCGACGTGCCCGGGTTCGACAACCAGACGGGCTACGCCTGGACCTTCGCTCGGGCAACCAGCGGCATCGTCGACTTCGCCGGCGACAAGTTCTCGGTCAACACCGCCGCGATCAACGGCACCGACGGCTTCACCAACGACCTCGCCGGCGGCTCCTTCTCGGTCGCCGCTTCCGGCAATGATCTCAACGTCGTCTTCACGCCCTTCGTGCCGACGCCCTCGCTCGACTGGTATGGCAACGGCGTGAGCGAAGGTGGCTCCGGCACCTGGTCGAGCCTGGGGAGCACCTGGTCGCCCGACGGTGGTTCGACGATCGGCACCTGGGACCCGCAGCGGAAGGCTGTCTTTGGCGGGACGGCGGGGACGGTCGCCATCGACGCCGGCGGGATCTCGGCGGCGGTGGGGCTCGAGTTTGCCGCCGACGGCTACGCGGTGACCGGCGGCACGCTGACGCTCGCCGGGGCCACGACTGCCGACAACGCGATCGAGATCGGTTCCGGCCGGACCGCGACGATCGCCGCCCCGATCGCCGGCACGGCCGGCCTGACGAAGGCGGGCACCGGCACGCTGCTCTTGTCCGGGGCCAACACCTACTCCGGGGGCACAGCGATCGCCGCCGGCACGCTCCAGGTGGGCGACGGCAGCTCGGGCAGCATTGCCGGCGACGTCTCCATCCAGACCGGCGGCCGGCTCGTCTTGAACCCCGCGGGGAGTTCGTCGTTTGCTGGCAGCATCTCCGGCGGGGGCGAGGTCGTGAAGCAGGGAACCGGCGACCTGACGCTCTCCGGGTTTTCAAGCCACACCGGCGGCACGCGGCTCGAGGGGGGCAGCATCACCGCCAGCGGCTTCTCGGCCCTCGGCTCCGGTGATGTGACGGCGATCGACGGGCAGCTCTACGTCGAGGCCAACTCCAGCATTTCGAGTCCGATCACCGTCGGCGAGGGCGCCACTGGCACTCCGGTGCTCCTGGCCGGCTGGGATTTCCAGACGACGACCAGTGGCGGCACGGCCGTCGCCGCCCAGCCCAACACGCCGACGACGCTTATCGCCAACTTCGGCTCGGGCACGATCTCGCTTGACGGGGCCAACGGCTCGAGTGCCTGGGACCAGGCGACTCAACTCAACGCCTTCAGTGGCACGACCGAGAACGTCGGCCCCGGCTTCTCGACCGTTACCTCGGGAGCGGCATCGCTGGTGCTCGTCGGCGACACGGCCAATGGCCAGGACGCCGTCTTCGCCGTTGACATGACGGGCTACGGGCTGCTCGACGTCAGTTACGCAGCACGGGCCACGTCAAGCGGCTTTCAGGAGCAGGCCTGGTCGTTCAGCACCGATGGCGTGAACTGGCAGCCGGTCTCGACGATCTCCGGCCTCGGTGACTGGGCGGTGCAGACCCTTCCGACCATCAGCGGCCTGGCCGAGGCATCGACCGCCTACCTGCGGCTCTCGGTCGATGGGGCGACGACGGGCGGCGGCAACAACCGACTTGACAACGTGCAACTTGTGGCGACGCCCGGCGGCGCCGTCGGCACGGTGGTGCTCGGCACCCAGGCGACCAGCGGCACCGCCAGTTTCTCGAGCCCGATCGTGCTCAATCAGAACGTCACGCTCGCCGCACCGACCGGCGGCCGGGCCGACTTCACGGGCGTGATTTCCGACGGGATCGGGCAGAACGGAATCTTCAAGACCGGCGGCGGTGTTGTGGCCCTCGGCGGACAAAATACCTACGCCGGAGCGACGACCGTGCAGGAGGGCACGCTCCTCGTCAACGCCCTCAACGGCCCCTCGGCGGTCACGGTCGCCTCGGGTGCCACCCTCGGCGGATCGGGAACGACCGGCCCGCTCGCCCTCGCCGCCGGCAGCACGCTCGCTCCGGGCTCGCAGGGCCCTGGCACGCTCTCGGCCGGGGCGACGACGCTCGCTGGCGGCGGCTCCTACGCCTTCCAGATTTCCGACGCCTCCAGTTTGGCCGGGAGCGGCTGGGACTTCCTCGACATCGAGGGCGGCCTAACGGTCGAGGCGACCCAGGCCTCCCCCTACACCGTGGACCTCTGGACCGTCTCCTTCGGCGACACCAGCGGCCCCGCCTTCGGCTTCGATCCGCTCCAGCCCTACCGCTGGACCTTCCTGGACACGACCGAGTCGCTCGACGGCCTCGACCTGACCGCCTTTGCCGTCAACGCCTCGGCCACGAGCACGACCGGCGGCTTCGCCAACGACACGCAGGGGGGCACTTTCAGCGTCGGCCTCTCGGCGGCCGGCACCGGCCTCGACATCGTCTTCACGCCGGACGCCGCGACCAGCTCGCTCGTCTGGTACGGCGACGACGCCTCCCCGGGCGGCAAGGGCGATTGGACCGATCTGAACGTCAACTGGTTCAACGGCACGGCTCTCCAGACTTGGGACTCGGGCAAGACGGCCGCCTTTGACACCGTCGGCGGCGAGGTGACGATCGGCCCGGCGGGGATCACCGCCGGCAACGGCGTCTCGTTCGCGGCCGCCGACTACCTCGTCAGCGGCGGCTCGCTGACGCTCTCCGGCAGTTCCAAGGTGGTTAATGCCGTTTCGGTCGAGGCCGGCCTCTCGGCCACGATCGCCGCCCCGCTGGCCGGCTTTGCCGGGATGACCAAGAGCGGCAGTGGCACGCTGGTGCTCTCCGGCGAGAGCACGCTTACCGGCGGCACGACCGTCGCCGCCGGCACCCTCCAGATCGGCGCCGGCGGGACCAGCGGCAGCCTCGGCGGCGACATCGACGTCGGAACGGCGGGCACGCTGGCGGTGAATCGCTCGGACGAAGTTACGATCTCGGGCGTTGTGTCCGGCGGGGGCAACCTTGCCAAGCAGGGCACCGGCACGCTCGTGCTGACCGGCGCGAACACCTACACCGGCGGCACGAACGTCGCCGAGGGGACGGTCGTGGTTGGTGACGGAGCGGTCTCTGGCGGGATCGCCGAGGCCGGCGACCTCTCCCTGGCCGCGACGACCGTGCTGGCCTTCGACCGCTCCGACGACATCGCCTTCACCGGCGGCGTCACCGGCTCGGGCACGCTCGCCCAGCGGGGCAGCGGCACGCTGACCCTCTCCCGGCCGACCGCCTACGGCGACGCCTTCACGCTGGAGGTCTCGTCCGGCACGGTCAACCTCGACCGCAGTAGCGCGACGCTTGTCGGCATCCTGGGGGCGGGCAACACGGTCGACCTGGCCGGCGGCACGCTCCAACTGACGAGCAACTCCGGCCGCGAGACGCTTTTCGAGGACGCGGCGATCAACGTGGAGAGCAGCTCTTCGCTGGTGATCAATCGGACCGGTTCGCCCGCGAATCACACGACGCCGGGCTTCTCGGCCCCGATCACGGTGGCAAACGACGCGACGCTCTCCTTCGACTATGCCGGCGAGATCACCGAGGGCAACAAGGCGACGACCACCTACACCGCTCCGGTCACGCTCGCCTCGGCGGCAACCTTCTCGGTGGCCAACTCGGCCGGGGGCACCGCCGAGGTGATCTTTGCCGGCGTCGTCGATGACGGTGGGGCGGGCTATAGCCTCACCAAGACCGGCCCGCAGCAGCTGACGCTCGCCGGCGTCAACACCTATTCCGGCGACACGCTGATCGGAGAGGGAGCCCTGGCGGTCGGCGAGTTTGGCTCGCTGGCCGCGTCGCCGGCGGTTCGGATCGCCAGCGGGGCCACCTTCGACGTGACCGCCCTGCCGACGGGCTACGCCGTGCCGGCTGCCCAGAGCATCGTCGGCGAGGGCACCGTCGCCGGCGGCATGACGATCGCCGCGACGGCGACGGTGGCTCCTGGCGATCCCGTCGGCACGCTGACCACCACCGGCGACGTCAGTTTCGGTGGCGGCGGCAACTACAACTGGCAGGTGCTCGACGCGACGGGCACCGCCGGCAGCGCCTCCGGCTGGGACCTGTTCGACATCGGCGGGGCCCTGGCGATCACGGCCACCTCCGCCGATCCCTTCGCGATCAATCTCTGGAGCCTCTCGGCGGCCGATCCGCTCACCAGCGGAGATGCCCTTAACTTCGATTCGACGCAGGCGGGCACGTGGACGATCGCCTCGGCTGTCGGCGGAATCACCGGCTTCGCCGCCGACGCCTTTACCGTCAGCACGGCCGCTGCCAATGGCACGGACGGCTTCGCCAATGCGATCGGCACCGGCAGCTTCAGCCTGGCTGTCAGCGGCAACGACCTCAACCTGGTCTTCACGCCCGGCGGCCCCTCGAGCGACATCATCATCGACGTCGCCACCGGCAGCGAGACCCAGGCCCAGGCGGGCTACCCGCTGATCACCGCGGCCGACTCGGTGACCAAGACGGGTGCGGGCACGCTGGTGATGGATGCGGCCAACACCTACACCGGCCCGACGACCGTCTCGGCGGGCGAACTGCAGGTCGCGACGGGAAGCGCCCTGGCCACGAGCCCGATCACGGTCTCGGCCGGAGCAACGCTTTCGGCGTCCGCCGGCACGACGATCAAGGCGCCGAGCGTGACACTCGACGGAGGCTCCTTGGCGGCCGGCACACTGCTGGTCGATTCGGCAACTGGCGTGGAGTCGCTCGTGATCAACTCCGGCACGCTCGTCGATACGGCGATGACCGTGGGGCAGGGCGGGCTTGTCATTCTGCCCGTTGACACCCGCGAGACACCGGGGCTGACAGCCCTGGCCGTCGACGAGACCAGCGGCGGCGGGCTTGTCGACCTCGGGAGCGGTCAGTTCACGGTAGCCTCCGGCGGGATCACGCCGGCCGATCTGCGGGCCGACATCATCGCCGGCCGCAACGGCGGGGCCTGGAACGGCACGGCCGGAATCACGTCGGCGGCTGCCGCCTCATCCGGCGGCACGCGGGCCGTCGGCTACGTCGTGGCCGGTGACGGCACGGCCCGGGTTTCGTTCGCGGCTCCGGGTGACATCGACCTCAGCGGTCAGGTAAATGTCATCGACCTGGTCGGCATCGACGCGGCCGGGAAGTTCGGCAGCGGCCAGCCGGCCGACTGGAGCCAGGGCGACTTCAACTACGACGGCGTGGTAAACGTCCTCGATTTGGTGGCGATCGACACCGCCGGGGCCTTCGGGTCCGGCAATTACTTCCCGACGGAGCCTGCCGCCGCGGGTCTCGGGGGAAGCGTCGCAGCCGTCCCTGAGCCGGGGGTGCTTCAAATCCTCATAACTGCCGCAGGCGGAATTCTCGCCGGGCAGGGGTATACAAGACGGCGGGCGAGGGGGTAATCTTCTCCACAGGCAAGGCAGGGTGTCGAGAGATTGGTCGCCGAAACGGCCGATCATCACCCCCAGAAGCGGTCTTTCTTCCGGGAGGAGTCCTGTTCATGTCACCGCGCCGTGCCCGGTTTCTCGCGCCCGAACGTCTCGAACGTCGCAGGGTGCTCTCCGCCGACTTCAGCCGGCTCTCGGCTGGCGTGATCGACCGACTCGACTGGCAGGGGCTCGAGGTTGACGCCTACCAGGATCGGTGGGTGGTCAGTTATGAGGCTGAGCCGGGCGGGCTCGGCTCCCTGGGCGACCTGCTCGTCGCCGATGGCCAGTGGGGCTGGTCGGTCGTCGATCTCGGTGGCGGCTTCTATTCGATGTCGACGCCGGGCACCCTTGTCGAGGATGTCGCCGCCTGGGCCGAGACGGCATCGGGCGTGTCGTATGTCGAGCCCGATTTCGCGATCAATCAGACGCTCCTCCCCAATGATCCGAGTTTTTCGCAGCTCTGGGGTCTCTCCAATACCGGCCAGTCCGGCGGCGTTTTCGATGCCGACATCGATGCGCCCGAAGCCTGGAACGTTACCACCGGCTCCCGTGATGTGGTGATCGGAGTCATCGACACCGGCATCGACATTAGCCATCCCGATCTGGCCGCCAACATTTGGCGAAATCCCGGCGAGATCCCCGGCAATGGTATCGATGACGACGGCAACGGCTTCGTCGACGACGTCAGCGGCTGGGACTTTGTCTCCAACGACAACGATCCGCAGGACGGCAACGGCCACGGCACGCACGTCGCCGGCACGATCGGCGCCGCCGGCAGCGACGGCCGCGGGATCGCCGGCGTCAACTGGGAGGTCTCCCTCCTGCCGCTGAAGTTTCTCTCCGATTCGGGGTCGGGCTCAACCGCTGCGGCGATTGCGGCGATCAACTATGCGACCAACCTTCGGAACGCCGGCGTCAACATCGTCGCCACCAACAACAGTTGGGGCGGAGGCGGCTTCTCGACCGGCCTGCGGGATGCGATCCGTCGCCACGGCGAGGCGGGCATCACCTTTGTGGCCGCGGCCGGCAACGAAGGCGCGAATAACGACGTGACCGGGTCTTATCCCGCCAACTACGATCTGCCGAACGTGATCTCGGTCGCGGCCCTGGACCGCTCCGATCGGCTGGCGAGCTTTTCCAACTATGGGGCCACCAGCGTCGACATCGGCGCTCCCGGAGTGGCGATCTACTCGACCACGCCCGGCAATCGCTACGCCAGCTACAACGGCACCTCGATGGCCGCGCCGCATGTCGCGGGCGTCGTGGGGCTTCTTGCGGCCGCCAACCCGGCGGCCACCGTGGCCGGTATCCGTTCGGCGATCCTCGATTCAGCGGTGCCGATCTCCAGTCTGGCCGGCCGGTCGGTGACCGGCGGCCGGCTCAATGCCGCCGCCGCCCTCGAGCGGATCGCTCCGGTCGCCGGGCCCC
>JAQCJP010000010.1 GCA_027592945.1 Planctomycetota bacterium | reverse complement strand
TCCCGATGATCTCCAGGCCGATCGGGCCGCGGCGCTGGCCGAGGCGGAGGCCTTTGCAGCCGGCGAATACGTCGAGGGGCTCTACGCGGGCGCGACGCTGTCTGCCGAGCGGCGGCAGCAGCTTGCCGGGAAGATCACCCGGCTGACGGGCCTCTCGGAGCGGTTCGTGCTCGATCACGACCTGCGGGTCGATGCCTCGGCCTTTCGGGAGGAGCTCCTTGCCGACCAGCGGCTGATTCTCGGCCGCTTCGACGGCCGGATCACTGGCCGCGACGGCGACCAGGCCAGTAGCAATCCCCGCTTTGACCCGTCCTACGACGCGGCCCTCGGGCCGCTGGCGACGGCGATGAATGCCTACGTCCGCGAGGATTTGAAGTTTGAAAGCGACCTGCCCTACCGGGTGCTGACCGGCGTCGGCCCCTGGCCCCAGGATCAGAATCGCTACTCGAGCACCGCCCGGCAGCTCGGCGAGGCAATCAGCCGCAATCCCCACCTGCGGATCCTCGTGCAGACCGGCCTCTGCGACCTCGCCGTCCCCTATCTTTCGCTCGAGCACTCGATCAACCATTTGATGGTCGACCCCGAGCTCTTGAAGAACGTCACCTACGCCCGCTACGACTCGGGGCACATGATGTATCTGCGGCTCGAAGATCTGGCCAAGCTCGAGCGAGATCTGCGGGCGTTTCTCGCAGCCCCAGCAGCGACCGCCCCATAGAAGCCCCCCGGCGCGAGCCGGGGGGACGGCGGGCCGGTGGGCCGTCCAGGCCCCCGGTAGCCCGAGCCACCGTTCACTGCCCCAACGCCCAATCCGCGATCACCGCCAGCCGACTCCTGCTCCCCTCCGTGGGGGCGAGGCCTGCAGCCCGCCCATCCCGCAGGTTGCAAACCCGCGGCCACGCGGTTGCAATCTCGCTACGCTTGCCCCGCGTCGAGACTGCCCCGGCGTGTCGTGCGTTCCTTCGTTCCCGTCGCGGCCCACCCATCATGACCTCTTCCGCCCCCGCCCCGCTGCCGCTCGAAACCCTTCGCGACACCTATCGCGACGGCCTGCTGGCCGACTGCGTGCCCTTCTGGCTCGGGCACGGCCTCGATCGCGAGCACGGCGGTGTGCTGACCTGCCTCGACCGCGACGGCAGCGTCTACGACTCCGACAAGAGCGTCTGGTTTCAGGGACGGTTCGGCTGGCTCTTGGGTACGCTCTGCACCGACGTCGAGCCCCGCGAGGAGTGGCTGGCCGGTTGCCGCTCGTGCGTCGAGTTTCTCGAGCGGCACTGCTTCGACACCGACGGGCGGATGTTCTTCATCGTCACCCGCGACGGCCGACCGGTCCGCAAGCGGCGGTATGTCTTCTCGGAGATGTTTGCCGTGATGGCGTTTGCCGCCTACGCCGCGGCCGCCCGCGACGGCACCCGGGCCGCGGCGGCCCTCGACGTCTTCCAGCGGGCCTGCGAGCGGCTGGCAAGCCCCGACGGGATCGAGCCCAAGCTCGTCACGAACACGCGGGCCACGGCCGGCTTCGGCGGGCCGATGATCGTGCTCGGCACGGGCCAGGCGTTGCGGGCCGCCTTCGAGCGGCTGGGCGACGAGCCGGCGGTGGCGGCGGTCAACGCCCGGATCGACGCGGCCCTCGAGGCGATCCAGACGCGGTTTGTGCGGCCGGAACTCGAGGCGGTGCTCGAGACCGTGCTCGCCGACGGCACGCCCTTTCTCGACCATGCCGATGGTCGGCTCGTGAACCCCGGCCATGCGATCGAGGGAGCCTGGTTTGTGATGCAGGAGGGGATCGACCGCCAGGATCGGTCGCTGGTCGACCTCGGCCTGACGATGCTTCGCTGGACCTGGAAGCTCGGCTGGGACGACGAGTTCGGCGGGATCCTTTATTTCCGAGACGTCCTCGGAAAGCCGGTCACCGAATACTGGCACGACATGAAGTTCTGGTGGCCGCAGAACGAGGCGGTGATCGCCACCCTGATGGCCTGGGATCAGACGGGTGACGAGACCTTTCGCACCTGGCACGCCCAGGCCCACGCCTGGGCCTTCGAGCACTTGGCCGACCGCGAGCAGGGGGAGTGGTATGGCTGGGCCCGCCGTGACGGCACGCCGACGCACCACGCCAAGGGCAGCCTCTGGAAGGGTCCCTTCCACCTGCCGCGGATGCACCTCGTCTGCTGGCAACTCCTCGAGTGCCGACTGGCCAGCGGCGGCCAACCCGCTTGACCAAGCTGTTGCGATAACAAGCGACGACTGCAACACTCCTGGAAATGACGGGAAAACGCGGGCGGTACGCGTGCGTCGTCTACTTGCTGGAGCCAGCGGAGAACTGCATGAGACGGTGTCCGATGCGTTGGCTGGCCCTTGGCGCTGCGATTCTGGCTGTGGCGATCCAGGCCGGTTCGGCCCCCGCGGCCGACTTCGGCAATCTCGCGATCGTCGGCGATTCAATCACCCAGGGCGGCCCGACGCCCTCCTACCGCCATCCCTTCTGGAAGCATCTGGTCGATGGCGGCATTGCCGCTGGCACTGACTACACGTTCGTCGGCTCCCAGACCGGCTTCTACCAGAGCCAGTCGGCCGGAATCGCCGCCGGTTATCGCGGCGAGACCTTCGCAAACGTCCACGAGGGCCACTGGGGCTGGCGGGCCAAGTGGCATAACGCCGACGAGCCGCTCCCCGCCGGCCGCTACGACACGGCCAACCTCGGCCAGGGCACGATCGCCAACTGGACGGGCCAGGCGGCGACCTTCGCCACCACTGATGCCGGCGTCGTTGCCTACACCGGCAGTGCTGCCGTGCCCGACACGGTCGTGATGATGGTCGGGATCAACGATCTCGGCGACGGCACGGATGCGGCCACCGTCGAGAGCCGCATCGAGCGGATGGTGCAGCAGTATCAGGCGGCCAACGGCGACGTCCGAATCCACGTCGCCTCGCCGCTACCGGTCGGGGCGGGCCATGGCTCGGCTGCCGCGATCAATCCGCAGGTCGAATCACTCAACACGTCGCTGGCCACCGCCGCCGCCGGCTGGTCGACCGCCACCTCGACCGTCGACTATGTCGACCTGCGAAGCGGCTTCAATGCGACGCAGATGACCTACGACAACGTCCATCCCAACCATGCCGGGGAGCGGGTGCTGGCAGCCAACCTCGCGACCGCCCTCGGCGTCGGCCCCCGCGATACTTCGCTCGGCCTCGAGCGGGCCGACGCCGCCGATCTCACTGGCCAGTTCAACGATTTTGATGCGCTTCCCGGCACGACGGCCGGGGCAAGCCTTTTCCGTACCGGGACGATGGCAAACTTCACCGACCCCACCCCGGGCGACTCGCTGATCAGCTTTGCCTCACCGACCGGCCAGGCCTCGTATCTCCAGGCCAACTGGTTGCTCGCCACCGGCTCGGCGGCAACGGTCGACGTCCGGCTCCAGATGCTCGACAACGGCCAGGCCGACAACAACTTCGTGATCTGGAGCGACGACGGCACCGGCGGCGCGGCGGCCGGCTTCCTGCGAATCTTTCCCGACCGCACCGAGTGGGGATATGCCGGCGGGGCGGCCCGGCTGTCGCTCGACTTTTCCGACAACACCGACGCCTTCCACGATTTCCGGGTCGCCGCCGACGGAGGCCGCTACGCCGTCTGGCGGGACGGCGCGTTGCTTGCCGATGGGCTGCTCGGGGATGCGACGGCGGTGGCAGGCAACCGGCTGATCCTCGGCGACTTCAGCAGCAGCGGCATCAGCACCTCGGCCCTGCTCGACCATGCCGCCTTTGACACGGCCGCGGCTGTCGCGGTCGTCCCCGAGCCAACGACCAGTGCCGCCGGGCTCAGTGCAGTCGGAGCGATCGCCGCCTGGCTGACCCTCCTCCGCCGCCGGGCCCGGGAAGTCTGCCTGCCCGCGGTTGGCCAATCGCCGCCGCCAGGAGGCGGCCCGCTGAAAGCTCGCCAGGCGACGCCAGCATGCCAGCGCGCCCCTGGGGTGCGATATCCGGTGGCCTGTCCAGTTGCGCGGGCTCCAAAACACCAGAAAAACCCGATCTCGGTCGCAGCCGAAGAAACCCGCTCGCAATGGTTGCAATAACAGGCCACAGCAGTGAGAATCAGGCCGAGTATGTGTTGCCGGTCTGGCGGTAGCACCGCAGCGGGCGATTCGTCGCCTGCTCGTGTTGGTTCCTCGAGGCGGGGGAGGTGCGGTGATGAGCGCTATGCGATCGGTATCGCTTGCAACGAAGCATCGACTGCTTCCAACCGTTGCGTTTTCGTTTTGTTGTGTCGCGATCCTCGGCGTCGCTCGCGCGGCGGATGTTTTCAAGGCCGACAACGCGACGGCTTTAAATGTCGGCGCGAGTTGGACCGGTGGCACTGCGCCAGGAGCCAGCGATGTCGGTGTCTGGGACAGCACGGTTACCACAGCCAACACGGTTTCGCTCGGCGCGAATCTTAGTTGGCAGGGCCTGCGGCTGGCTGACCCCGGCGGAGATGTCACGCTGACCGGTTCGAACACGCTCACGCTCGGCTCGGCAGGGCTCGATACCGGCAGCAACGTTGGGCTGATCTACGAATCAACAGGAACCATCGATCTCAACGGCCTCCTTGCCGGATCAACCGCCCTCACGATCGACAATGCCACCACCCACAACTGGACCGGCATGAACAGCGTCACGTTCACCGGCGACCTCATCCTGCGGGGTGGCACAGGGTCAAGCGGGGCGTTCAGCGGCAACTGGCTGGCTTTCGGCGGACCCACACTCACTCAGTCGGGATCGTTCGGCCTCGATACCGGAGCGTCACTCACGGATCGCGGCGAGTTCATCATCACCGATGGCTGGGGAGACGGCGGTACAAAGCCAAAGTTGGACCTCGACTCGCTGACCGGTTTCGGCGATTTCCGGAGCGATTGGGGAGGTACTGGAAATCGCACGATTTCGGTGACGGAAAACGGGACAGCTACCTTTCAAGGCCGCATCACTCAAGGCAACACGTCAACTCGCAGTGTTCATTTCGAAAAACTTGGTTCTGGCAGCCAGATCTTTACCGGCGCAAATGCCTACGCCAATACCATCGTCAATGCCGGCACGCTTCAAATCGGCGATGGCGGAGCCACCGGCAACATCGGCGTCGGCACCGTCAGTGTGGCCTCCGCAGCAAGCCTGACGTTCAATCGAACAGGAGTCCTCGACTACAAGGCCAGCGCTCGGATGAGGACTGTGTCGGGGGCTGGAGACATCAAGGTCTCCGGTGGCGTGAAGATTTGGAACTATACGGGGAGTACCACCGGTTTCGATGAAGCCAACTCCTGGAATAACTTTTCCGGTCGACTGATTATCACCGACGACTCCGAGTTCCAGACAATCCGCAACGGCCGCACGGCCATGGGCACCGCCCAGATCGTCCTCGGCGATGCCACGACCTCCGGCAAGCTCTCGCAGATCGAGGGCAACTGGACCTGGACCAACAACATCGAGCTTGTCGGGACTGCCAACCAGATTCTGAACAACTCCACGGGCGGTGGTCGCTGGCTGAAACTGCAGGGAGACATTTCCGGAGCAGGAAATGTCACCTTGGCCGACCCGGCCGGCGGGATGACCAACGACACTCTGGGCTTTATTCTCACCGGCACCAACACGCTCTCGGGTGACGTGACAGTGGATACGTTCGTGCGAGTTGGCGGTGTTCCCGGCGACAGCATCAGCCTTAGTGCCGGGACGAGCGGCACGCTGGGTACCGCTGCCGTGACGATCAACTCCGGCAAGCGACTCACCTTCTCCCGGAGCGACTCCCACTCCGTCAGCAATATTATTTCTGGTGGCGGCGAGGTGTATGTCGGCTCGACCGGGATAAGCGGCACCGAGACGCAGATACTGACGCTCACTGGGGCGAACGTTTACACCGGCACCACAACTGTGGCCGCCGGCACGCTGGCCCTCACTGGCAGCGGCTCGCTGGCCTCAAGCGTGATCGACGTGGCCTCCGGGGCGACCTTTGATGTCTCGGGCCTGACCGGCAGTTTCGCGCTGGACAGCGGGCAACAGCTGACAGGCTCTGGCTCGATCCTCGGCGACATGGAGTTTGGAAGCGGCTCGACGCTCGCCTTCAGCACCACCGACACGCTCGTGGTGTCCTCGGGGACGGTCTCCTTTGCCGCAGGCTTCGGGATCGACGATCTCGTCGGCCTCGACGGCGCGACGGTTTCCGACGGCACCTACACGTTGATTTCGGGCACGGTCGATTTCACCGGCCTCGACAACGTCGGCTTTGGCAATCGGCTCGACATTGGGAGCGGCAAAGAAGCCTACTTCCAACAGGGAAGTCTCCAGGTTGTGGTGGTTCCCGAGCCGACCCCATTTGCTTTGGCGATCGGTGGAATCGTGGCCGTGGCAGTGATGCGCCGCCGCTTCGGCTAATCGGCGGGATCATCGGCCCACCTCCCCGCCGTGCTGCGACCAGGGGGCAACAGGCTGTTCTTGGCAATATTCAAGCCGGGACGCGGGAAAAAGCCTGCGTCGCCGCGCTTGCAGTAACAGCGTTTCCCGGTGAAATTGATCTGAGTTTGGCATCGTCGATTTGGCGGTGGTGCTCTGGCGTGATGAATCCGGTTGATTCGTTTCGTGGTTGCGGTGGTTTTCGAGACGGGGGAGATGTGGCGATGAACGCAATGCCGATAACGAGCCTTGCCATTCGGTTCGGCCGCTCGTGGTGCCTATGCGTCGCATTCGTCGGCGTGCTGGCCGGCATCGCGGGAACCGTCCCCGCCGCAACGATCACCAAAGACAACAATGCCGATGATCTGAATCTCACGACGAGCTGGGTTGGCGGCGTGGTTCCCACCGCAGCCGATATCGGCCTTTGGGATTCGACGGTCACTGCGGCCAATACGACGGCTCTCGGCGCCGACCTGACCCTGGCGGGCGTTTCGGTTACGAATCCGGGGGGACTCGTGACCATCAGTGCCGGCAACACGCTCTCACTCGGCGGCAGTGGGATCAACATGGGCTCGGCGGCTGGTCAGAATCTGACGCTCAACGCCAATGTCACGCTCACCGCCGGCCAAAATTGGTCCTTGGGATCGGGCCGCACGATCACCGTCAACGGCGACCTCGATCTCGGGGCCAACCGTTTGCTGTTCAACATGGCGGGCACGACGGTGTTGACCGGTGTCATCTCCGGAACGGCGACCAGCGATGCCCTCTTTGTTTCCAATGGTTCCAGTGGCGGTCGGGTCGTCCTCGACAATCCCAACAACACCTTCACAGGCTCGATCGAGCTGAGCAACTCCGGCTCCCAGATCCTCGAGTTCACATCGGCTGGCGCTCTCGGCAACACGTCCGAACTGCAGTTCCGCAATACCGGTGGTACGGCGGGCAGTGGTTCGTTTGTCCGCTACACCGGCACGACCGATGAAGTGGTCAGTCAGACGCTTCAGTGCGACACGAGCATCGGCATTCGCCTTGAGTCCAACTCCGCAGGTGGGTCAGTCACCTTCAACGGAAGTTTCAACCAGTCCAATCGGCCCTTGTACCTCGGCGGGACGGGCACCGGCAGCAACACCCTGGCGACCGCATTCACGGGCAACGGAGCGATCACCAAGCGAAATGGCGGGACATGGGTGCTCACGGCTGCCAATACCAACAGCGGCGGCGTGACGGTTGAAGGTGGAACCCTCGTGATCGGGGGCGGAGCCGCCACCGGATCGATTTCAGGCAATGCCACCGTGACTGGCGGCACCCTGGCCTTTAACCGGAGCGACAGTTCCAGCTATGGCGGTGTGATCAGCGGGGCGGGGGGTGTGCGGCAGGATGGTCCGGGTACGCTGACGCTCACCGGTGCCAACACCTACACCGGCCAGACCCGCGTTTCCGCTGGCACGCTTGCCTACACCACCGACAACGCCCTCGGCTCAAACCTCGTCAACAGTGGTGGCGAAACCGGCGCGGTCGTGGACTTCGGTGCCAATCGGATAACGATCGGAAACTCCGGCAGCAACTCGACAGGTTTTTATTACGGCACGCTTTCAGGCACCGGAACGGTGGCGCTGCAGGGGGGCTCGGCGACCATTGTCAATGCCGACGGCTCTGGTGGGGCAAGCACGAACTTCCAAATTTTTGACGTCGACCTTCCCCTCTCGCCGACGGCCTTCGCGCTCGATACCGGACCCTCCGCCACCGATCGCAAGGACTTCGCCTATCTGAATGATGTTGGCGACCCGCTCACGCTCTCCTCGCTGTCTGGCTACGGGGCCATCCGCAACGACGCCGGGGGTGCCAGCACTCGAGCCTATATCGTCGACCAGTCGGTTGACACCACGTTTGATGGTGCCATCGTGTCCCACCGCAGTTCGGCAGGCGTTCAGCGACTGGTCTCACTTGAAAAGCAGGGCTCTGGAAGCCTGACGCTCGCCGGCTTTATCGGCAAGCAGACGGTATCGGCCCAGGCCGGCGCAGCGCCCGTCACGCTGACAGCCAACGGCGGCGTCTTGAGCGTCACCAATGCCGAAAATACGACCACCGCAAACACCGATGCGATCAATCTCGGCACGGTGACGGTCACCAGCGGCGTCCTTGCCTTCTCCGACCAGGCGCTCGTCAACACGACCGGCACCGCCGGGGCGTCGTCAATCTTGATGAACGGTGGCACCCTGCGGTGGAACACCGGCACGACCCAGGACCTGACCGTCGGCGGCAGGCTGTCGTTCGTCCCCGGGGCGACCGCAACCTTCGACACCAACGGCAACGATGTGTCGCTCGGCTCGTTCTTGGGAGGCGATGGCACGGGTTCCGCGCTGGTCAAGGCGGGCACCGGCACGCTGACGCTCGGGGCAGCGAGCGATCTCTCCGGCGCGACAACGGTGTCGGCGGGCACGCTGCTGGTCAATGCCTCGTTGTCGGCGACCTCGGGCCTGACGGTCAACTCCGGTGCGGTCTTCGGCGGCTCGGGTAGCGTCAATGCCGTGATCTCCGGTGCCGGCCTTGTCAGCCCCGGCAATAGCCCGGGCATCACCAGGGCCGATGCGATCGATCCCTCGGCGGGCACGTCATTCGCCTTCGAGTTCACCGCCACCGGTTCGCCGACCTACAGCGATGCGACTGCCAGCGTCAACGACGTGCTGCGGCTGGACGACGCAACGACGCCATTCGTGGCGAATCTCTCCGGCAGCAACGTCGTCGATGTCTACTTCGACGTCACGACGCTCGCCGGTGGCGACACCTTCAAGGGGGGCTTCTTTACTGATCTGGCCAGCGACTTCACGTCAGCGGTTGAAAACGGCACCTACGCCTATTGGGTCAAGGGCGACGGAACCGGGACTGATCGCACATTCAACGGCCAGGGCTACTTTTCGCTCGCCAACTTCGATGCCGGGCTGTCGGTGAACCTTGCGACGGTTGCCGAGACGGCAGACTTCGTCGGCGGGACGGTCAATGGCCAGGTGACCGAGTTTTCGGTCGTCCCGGAGCCGACCGCCATCGCGTTGGTCGCCGCAGCGGCAGGGCTCTTCGCAGCGGTTCGACACCGGCGGCGTTAGATCGCCGAAACAGAACCTTGATGGTGTCGTTCGGCTGAAACAATGCACAGCGTATCGATGGCCACCTGCACCGACAGTTTCTGCCGCCGCGGGCGGGGTGCGGTTTGCCTGCCGATGCTGTGCCTGCTCCTGGCGGCGGGCGGCGGTCAGGTCGCCCGGGCTGGTGACGTCGTCCTCGAGCACCACGATGTCTTCGTGAACGGGGAGTCGATCGAGGGCCTCGCCTACAACACCTTCCGAATCCCCAACATCGCCCGGACCAACGACGGCACGTTGATCGCCGTGGCCGAGGCGCGGCTCTCCAACTCGGCCGATCCCGGCGGCACCCACATCGACCTGGTCTACAAGCGGAGCACCGACGGCGGCCGCACCTGGTCGGAGGGCAGGCTCCTCGACCGGCATCCCGAGACGACCTTTAACGACACCGGCGTGCCGACCAACCGCACCTCGTCCTCCAACTCGGTGGCCTTCGTCGATCGCCGCAACGGCCGGCTCTGGGTGATGAACATGCGGCTGCCCGACGCCCTCCCGGCGGCCAGCGTCGAAGCGGGCGTCGACGACATGCAAACCTGGGCGCACTTCAGCGATGACAACGGTGTCACCTGGGCGGACCCCCGCCGGATCACCCTGCCGCAATACGAAGACTTCTATCCCAACCTCGGCAGCGCCACCCAACTGGCCAACGGCCGGCTCCTGATCCCGGCGACCGAGATCATCCCGCGGGTCGTCTCGAAGTCGTTTGCAATGTACAGCGACGACCAGGGGGGCAGTTGGTATGCCGGGGAACTGGTCGATGCCGCCACCAACGAGGCCCAGATCACCGAGCTGACCGACGGCCGGCTGCTGATGACCGCCCGGCAAAACGGCGGCAACAATCGCGTCTTCGCCTTCAGCTACGACGAGGGTGCCTCCTGGCAGCCCTCGTTCACCGGCTTCACCTCGACCCGCGTGATGGAGGCAATCGAACGGTTCGAGCCGAGCGGCCCTGACGGGGAGCGGCGGAGCCTCCTGTTGCACACGAAGCCGGCCGGCGGCCCGGCGGGTGCCCGGACGAATCTCGACATCATGCTCGCGGCCGACGAGACCTCGCCCGGGGGCCCGGGCTTCGGCAACAACCGGCGGCTGTTCAACGGCTACGCCGCCTATTCCGATCTGGCGGCGATCGACAGCGAGGAAGTCGGCGTGCTCTGGGAGACCGGCGACACGACCGCCTATGGCGGCATCGTCTACACCCGCTTCAACGACACCTTTCTCGAGCCGGCCCCCGAATCGCTCGGCCTCGTCGCCCACGAGGGCTTCGCCTACACCGCCGGCCGCACGCTCGACAAGACCCGCGACCCGCCTCCCGGCCTCGACTACCTCGGTGGCTACGCCCCGGTGGACTTCTCCGCCCGTACCGACCTCGACCTGATCTTTTCTGTCGGCCTGGGCTCGGTGGCCGGCGAGCCGGCCGTGATCGATGCCGGCGTGACGCGGAACGACCAGGCCAACGGCATTCTCGGCCAAGTCTTCACGACGGGCCCCGAGGCGGGGTCGGTGACAGAGATCACGATCCAGCGGGCCCCCAATGGCTCGGCCGGCGATCTCTACCTCCATCTCTATGCCGACACCGATCTCTCCGACGGCATCGATCCGGCCAGCTTCCTGGGCTCGTCGGTGACAGCCGCGTCGCTCTCCCCGACCGACAGCGGCTTCACCCGCTGGACCTTTGCTGACGGCGCCACGAGCCTGCTCGCCGAGAGCCGCTACCTATTGGCCTTCGCCCGCTCACCCAGCCCCGGCGACACGACCACTGCCCGGGCCTCGCTCGCGGTCGCGCCGGCGACGAGCGGCTATGGCAACGGTGGCAACGGCTTCAACAGCGCCTGGCACGCGACCGCTGCAGACCTGACCGTTGGGCCCGGCGCCGCGGCGGTCGAGATCGTCGCCGGCAACCTCGAGCACGCCGGCCTCGGGCTGCCCGCCGAGGGCAACCATGCCCGGCTCTCGGCCGGCGGCAGCCTGGCTCGCGGCCTGGGGGTCGGCCTCGATCTCGATGCCAATGCCAGGTACTACGCGTCGCTGTTGGTCAGCCGGGCCGCCGATAGCGGGCCGGATGATGCCAGCGGGGAAGCCTTCGAGGTCCGGTTCCTCGATGCGGCTGGCACGGCCCGGGCGGCCTTCGGGATCGGCGATGACGAGTCGTTTTTCCTGACCGGGCCGGGGGGCGGGCTGCAGACCGAGGCCGACGCCTTCGACACGACGGCGACGAGCCTCCTGCTGTTCAAGATCGAGAGCCGGGCCGGCGGAGCCGGCGGGGACATCTTCGACCAGGTCTTCTTCAAGGCCTTTGGGGCGGGTGAGACGATCCCCGCCCTTGACGACGACCTTGCCTGGACGCTGGTGGGCAATCTCGACACCGATGAGACGAGCCTGCTCGACAGGCTGCTGATCACCGCTGGGAGCGGTGCGGTCTGGTCGTTCGACGAGTTGCGGGTGGGGGGCAGTTACGCGTCCGTGACCGGCGGCGGTACCGCCGCGGCAGTCAGCGTGCCCGAGCCGACGATCCTCATGGTCGCCGGTGCTGCTGCTGCCGCCACAGCCATCCGGCGACGACAGGTTCGCCGGAGCTGAGGAGTCGGTCCCTCCCGCCACCTTGCAATAACAGGCCGCATCCCCGAAACTGCTCGGAGAGTCGCTGGTTTGGCAGCGACGGATGGTTTCTGGCTTGGCTATCCCGCTGGGGAGCCGGGCTTCCACCTCGAGGCGGGGGAGACGGTGATGAGCATGCGACGTGCGTGGGTTTGCGCTGGCGGAGGACTGGTCGCTCTCGGGCTGGCCGCGGTCATCGGGCTGCCGGCCACGCGGGCGGCCGATGTCGTCAAGGCCGACAACGAGACGCCGCTTGCCGATCCGGCAAGCTGGACGCTGGGCGTTGCCCCTGGAACCGGGGACGTCGGCCTCTGGGACAACAGCGTGACGACGGCCACCAGCGTCGAACTCGGCGGCAATCTCTCCTGGCAGGGCCTGCGGCTGGCCGATCCGGGCGGTGACGTCACCATCACCGGCGGGAACACCCTGACGCTCGGCTCGGCCGGCCTCGACACCGGCAATATCGTCGGTCTCACCTATGCCGCGACCGGCACGCTCGATCTCAACGGCCCGCTGGCCGGCTCGACGAGCTTCACGCTCAATAACAACACGACTCAGAACTGGACCGGGATGGGCGAGGTTTCCTTCACCGGCACAATTGCCCTGCGGGGCGGCTCGGCGGCGGCGGGATCCTTTTCCAACAACTGGCTGGCCTTCGGCGGGGCGACAGTCACCCAGACCGGAGCCTTCGCCCTCGACACTGGCGCCTCCCTCGAAGACCGCGGCGACTTCATCGTCACCGACGGCTGGGGCGACGGCACCACCAAGCCGAAGCTCACGCTCAGTTCCTTGACCGGCTTCGGCGACTTCCGCAGCGACTGGGGACCCAGCAGCATCCGGACCGTACTGGTCGATCAGGACAGCGACACGACCTACCAGGGTCGGATCGTCAGCAACAATCTCGGCGTCCGGGCGATCAATCTCGAGAAGGCCGGCACCGGCCGGCTGACGCTCACCGGGGCCAGCTCGATCAACGCCACGACTGTCACCGCCGGCACCCTGACCGTCTCAGGGGGCGGCAGCATCGGCGGCGGCCGGCCGCTTGACGTGGCCGCCGGGGCGACCTTTGAGTGGGCCAAGGACGGCACCGTCAGCTCGGCGATCACCGGCGCGGGCACCTTGGTCCGCTCGACCACCGGGGGTAACGCCCTCTTCAGCGGCGACAACACCGGTTTCAGCGGCGCCTGGCTGATCACGTCCGGCAACGTCGGCCTCAACGGCGACTCGAGCGTCGGTGCCGCGGATGTCGGCATGACCCTCGATGGCGGTGGCATTTACTTCATCGCCAATGGCTCGACCCTCGCCGCCAGCCGGACGATCACGCTCGGGGCCGGCGGCGGCCGCCTCGACGGCTCGACCGGCAGCACCTACACCTTCGCCTCGACCTTCACCGGCAGCGGCGGGCTGACCAAGGTGAGCGGGGCTCGGGCGATCCTGACGGCCGCCAACGACTTCAGCGGTGACATCGGCGTCGCCGCAGGCACGCTCGAGATCGGCGGAGCCGGCAGCCTCGGTGGAGCCGGGGGCCAGTACGCCGGTCAGATCACCGTGGCCGCCAACACGGCCCTGGCCTTCACCACCTCTGTCGACCAGGAGCTCGCCGGCGTGATCAGCGGCGAGGGCGTGCTGATCCAGGGCGGTCCCGCCACGCTGACTCTCACCGCCGACAACACCTTCGCCGGCGGCACCGGGATCACCGCCGGCCGGCTTCAGGTGGGCAACGGCGGCACCAGCGGCTCGCTCGGCGGTGCCGTGATCGTCGATGCCGGGAGCACCCTCGCCATCAGCCGCGCCGACAGCTATGACTTCGCCGGCACGATCGAAGGCGAGGGCGTCTTCGAACAGGCCGGCCCCGGCACGCTCACCTTCTCCGGAACCTCGATCGCCACCGGCGGCACCCGAATCACCGGCGGCACGTTCGAAATCGATACCGACGCCGACCTCGGGGCGGTGCCGGCCACCGCCACGGCGGACAACGTCGTCCTCGACGGCGGCACGCTTGGCGTGCCTTTCTTTCTCACGCTCGAGGCCAATCGCGGCATCGGGGTGGGCTCGGCGGGCGGCGGGATCGACGTGGCGGAGTTTGCGACACTCTCCTACGCCGGCGTGATCGCCGATGCGGCCGGCGGCGGCGGCGGGACGCTCACCAAGAGCGGAGCCGGCACGCTCAGCCTCACCGGCGTCAGTACCTACACCGGCGGCACCACGATCACCGCCGGCTCGCTCGAGCTGAGCGGCTCGAGCCAGCTCGGCGGCGGCGTTTACGCCGGCGACATCGCCAACGACGGCACTCTCGCCGTCGCCACCTCGGCCAATCAGACCCTTTCCGGCGTGATCAGCGGCACGGGCAGCCTCACCAAGAGCGGTACCGGCACCCTCACCCTGGCCGGAGCCAACACCTTCTCGGGCCCGACCGCGCTCACCCAGGGCACGCTGGTGGTGGCAGCGGGCGGCTCGCTGGCAGGCTCGGCTGTCGCGGTGGGCAATAGCACGACGCTCGCCGGCGCCGGCGGCGTCGGCGACACGACCGTTTCCTTCGGCGGCACCCTCGCCCCGGGCGTGGCCGGGGCCGGCACGCTCACCCTCTCGAGCCTGACCCTCGGGGAGTTTGCCTTTGACAGTTCAACGATCGCGATGCCTGTCTCCGGTTCCGGCACGCTCGACAGCCGGCTGGCCGTCACGGGCGATCTCACCGCCAACGGCGGAGCCTCGAGCGTGACCTTCGCCCTCGGCTCGAACCTCTCGCTGCTCGACAGCGGCACCTACACGCTGGTCAGCTACGGCGGCAGCCAGTTGGCCGACGTCTCGGCCTTCACCTTCACCGGCACCCAGGGCGGCCGCCAGACGGTCAGCCTGGAAAACGGCACCCAATCGATCGATCTGCTGGTCGGCAACGCCTTCCTGACCTGGTCGGGGGCCGAGGGTCCCGGCTGGTCGACCACCGACAACTGGATCCTCAGCAGCGACAGCCAGCCGACGACCTTCCTCTCGTCCGACACCGTCGTCTTCGACGATAGTGGCACGAGCGGCGCTGTTGAGCTGACCAGCAGCGTCTCACCGACGACCGTTACCTTCAGCGGCGACACGCTCGACTACACGCTCAGCTCGACCGGTGGTGCCCAGATCATCTCGGGCAACCTGCTCAAGACTGGCGCGGCCACGGTCACGATCGACGCGAGCAACTCCTACTTTGGCGGCACGACCGTCTCGGCCGGTACGCTCGTTGTCAATGCGATCGACGGCCTGGGAACCGGCGCGGTCAGCGTCAGCGGTGGCCTGGTGCAGCTCAACGCCGCAAGCAACTCCGCAGGCGGCGTCACGATTAGCGGCGGCGGCGTGCGGGTGGCTGACGACTCAGCCCTCGGCTTCGGCACCGTCACGCTCGCTGGCGGCACCCTGGCCGCCTCGGGGAGTGATCCCCGCACGCTCTCCAATACCCTGACGGTCACCGCCGACTCGACCCTCGGCGACGCGACCGACAACGGGCCGCTTGCGCTGACCGGCAGCGTCGGGCTCGCCGGCGGCACCCGCACCCTCACCGTCGCCTCGCCCGTGACGATCTCCGGGGGGATCGGCGACGGTGGTCTCGTCAAGGCTGGCGACGGCCCGCTGACGCTCTCCGGCTTCAACTTCCACACCGGGGGCACGACGGTGGCGGCCGGCTCACTGTTGATCGGCTCGGCGTCGGCGCTCGGCAGCGGACCGGTCGGGCTTCAGGGGGGCACCTTTGCCCCGGCTGACGCAAGCGACCTCGAGGTGACGGCGGCCACCACGGTCACCGGTCCAGTGACGCTCGGGGCAGCCGGCAGCGGTGGGCTGACCTTCAGCCAGTCGTTCAGCCTCGGTGGTGGCAGTTCGGCGATCTCGATCGCCGCCCCGGTGTCGATCACCGGCACGATCGGCAACGGCACGCTCGTGAAGGCGGGCCCCGAGACGCTCACGCTCTCCGGCACCAACACCTACGCCGGCGGCACGACCGTGCTCGGTGGCACGATCCTTGTCTCCGCAGACGGGGCGCTCGGCTCGGCCGGCACCGTCACCCTCGGCGGAGCTGCTGCCGGCAGCGACGACGTCGCGGTGTTGCTCGACACGTCGGCCGGCAGCGTGACCATCCCGCGGGCGGTGGCGGTCTCGGCCGACGGCACCGGCACGGCCACGCTCGGCTCGAGCCTGATGGGCGAGGGCAACCAGGCGATCTTCTCCGGGCCGATCAGCCTCGGCCGCGGCCTGACGCTTGCCGCGGCCGACGGCGGCGATCGGACGCAGTTCTCCGGCGGGATCTCCGGCACCGGCGATGTGACAGTTACGACGGCCGGCACCGGCCGGGTGATCCTGATCGGACAGGCAAACACCTTCACCGGCAATGTCACGATCACCGACAACTCGGTGCTTCAACTCAGCGACGGCTCGCCCACCACCACCAGCCTGCTCCCAGATTCCGCCACGGTAACGGTCGGGGCCGGCGGCAGCCTGCGGCTTGCCAAGCAGCGTTCGGAGTCGATCGATGTCCTCGCCGGCAGCGGCACGGTCGAGTCACTCGCCGGCACCAACACGCTCGTGGTGGGATCCGCCGACGGCTCGGGCAGCTTCGACGGCGTGCTTGGAGAAAACGGCGGCGTGCTGGCCGTCACCAAGGTCGGCACCGGCACCCAGACCTTCACCGCCGCCAATGCCTACACCGGCCCCACCCGGGTCGAGGCAGGCACCCTCGCCTTCACCAGCGACAACAGCCTTGGCTCGGCCCTCACCAGCGGCATCGCCGACACCACCGGCGTCGTCCAGTTCGGGGCCAACACGATCACGATCGGCAACGCGGGCGCCAACTCGACCGGGTTCTACTACGGCACCCTCGACGGCACCGGCACCCTCGCCCTCCGGGGCGGCAGCTCGACGATCGCCGAGGCTGACGGCACTGCCGGCACGAGCGACAACTTCGCGATCTTCGTTCCCTCGGGGAGCCTCTCACCGACCGCCTTCGCCCTCGACACCGGCCCGGCGGTCGACGACCGCAAGGACTTCGCCTACATCAACGACACCGGCGACGTCCTCACGCTCAGCTCGCTGACGGGCTACGGCGCGATCCGCAACGACGCGGGCGGTACGGCGGGTGAGGCGGTGACCCGGCAGATCGTGGTCGATCAGGAGACCGACACCACCTTCAACGGGGCTCTCCTCTCCCACCGCAGCAGCGCCGCGGCCGAGCGGCTCGTCTCGCTCGAGAAGCGGGGTGAGGGCAGCCTGACCCTCGCCGGCTTCATCGGCAAGGAAACGGCCGCGGCCGGGGCCGGGGCCGCCCCGGTGAGCCTGACTGCCAACGGCGGGATCTTGAGCGTGACCAACGCCGCCAACACGACGACGACCAACGCCGGGGCGATCAGCCTCGGCACGGTGACGGTCACCTCCGGTACGCTCGCCTTCTCCGATCAGGCCCTCGTGAATACCGACGGCTCGGCTGGCGCCACCAGCATCCTGATGGACGGCGGCACGCTGCGGTGGAACCCCGGCACGACGCAAGACATCACCGCCGGCGGGCGGCTGAGCCTCGTCGATGCCAAGACCGCCAGCTTCGACACCAACGGCAACGACGTCACCCTGGCGACGCCCTTCGGCGGCGGGGCGATCGCCGCGGCCGTCACCAAGGCGGGCACTGGCACGCTCACGCTCGCCGCGGCCACCGAATACACCGGCCCGACGACCGTCGCCTCAGGCACCCTCGCCCTCGGGGCGGCCGCCACGCTCGGCTCCTCGTCACTCGTGCAGGTCGACGCCGGGGCGACCTTCGACGTCTCGGCGTTGCCCACGGCCTATGAGGTTGCCTCCACCCAGACCCTCGCCGGGGCCGGCACGGTCACCGGGGCGGCGGTTCTCGCCACCGGGGCGACGGTTGCCCCGGGCGAGCCGGTCGGCACGCTCACGACCAGCGGCGACGTTACCTTCGGCGGCGGCGGCAACTACAACTGGCAGGTCCTCGATGCGGCCGGCACCGCCGGCTCGGCCGAAGGCTGGGACCTCCTCTCGGTTGGCGGGGCCCTCGCCATCACCGCCACCGCGGCCGATCCCTTCGCGATCAACCTCTGGAGCCTCTCGGCGGCCGATCCGCTCACCAGCGGCCCGGCGGCCAACTTCGACTCAACTCAGGCGGGCAACTGGACGCTTCTCTCGGCGGCCGGTGGGATCACCGGCTTTGCTACCGATGCCTTCACGATCGCCACGGCCGCCGCCAACGGAACCGACGGCTTTGCCAACTCGCTCGGCTCGGGCGTCTTTAGCCTCGCCGTCAACGGCAACGACCTCGACCTCGTCTTCACGCCGGGGGGCACGCCCGCCGACATCGTGATCGACGTCGCCAGCGGCACTCAGACCCAGGCCGAGGCCGGTTATCCCCTGATCACCTCGGCTGATTCGGTGACCAAGACCGGCCTCGGCACGCTCGTGATGGATGCGGCAAACACCTACACCGGCCCGACGATCGTCTCCGCCGGCACCCTGGAAGTAGCCGACGCTGCTGCGATCGCCTCGAGTGCCGTCACGGTCGCCTCCGGCAGCACGCTCTCTGCTGCCGTCGGCACGACGATCCAGGCCACGAGCGTCACCGTCTCCGGCGGCACGCTGGCGGCCGAGTCGTTGGCGGTCAACGCGGCGACCGGCATCGAGACGCTCGTCGTCAGCAGCGGCACGCTGGCGGCCAGTTCGTCGGTGGTCGTCGGGGCCGGCGGTCTGATGAACCTGCCGGTCGATGGCCGGGTGGTGTTGAGCGTGGCCGGCCTCGAGGTCGACGAGTCGGGCACGGGCGGCCTGCTCGATCTCGGTGCCGGTGAACTCGCAGTGGCTGCCGGCGGGATCGCCGCGGCCGACCTGCGGGCCGACATCATCGCCGGCCGCAACGGCGGCGGGTGGGATGGCACCACAGGGATCACCTCGGCGGCGGCCGCCGGCTCAGGCGGAACCCGGGCGGTCGGCTACGTCGTGGCCGGTGACGGCTCGGCCCGCGTCTCCTTCGCCGCCCCGGGCGACACCGATCTCAGCGGCCAGGTGAACATCATCGACCTTGTCGGCATCGACGCAGCCGGCAGGTTCGGGACCGGCCAGCCGGCGGACTGGAGCCAGGGCGACTTCAACTACGACGGCGTCACCAACGTCCTCGACCTGATTGCGATCGATACCGCCGGAGCCTTCGGGACCGGCAACTACTTCCCCGATCCCGTCGGCACGACCGCCGCCCTCGGCAGCATCGCGGCCGTCCCGGAACCGGGCGCCGTCTTCCTGGCCGCCGCCGGGCTGGCGGGGCTGGCCGGTGTCGCCGCTACCCGCCGCTGCCGCCGACCGGAGTGACCCGGTTTCGGCGAAACCGCCGGGGCAAAGCAATCGGGCGCCGGCCACAGCCAACCGCGGGGACGCTGGGCGGAGATGACGCAAGTCCCTGCGAAGCAAGAAGTTAGAATGCAAGAGGCAGTCTGGGCAGGGAATCGTGAAAAAAATCACCACAAAACCCTTGTAATAGCAGAGTGGAACGAAAAGAATACGGTCGGATGAGAAGCGTGCGAGGCAGATCTTTCGGGGCGGTTGAAAGGCAGGGGCTCATGAGCGGAATCATGGTACGAGGCTTCCTCGCGATAGCGATCGCTCTTGCCGCCGTGGCGAGCCAGGCAGAGTTGGTTGTGTCCTATGAGTCGGGCGTTCTGCCGCAGAGCGGGGCCTCGCCCGCGGCTGACCCAGCAGGCCAGGGATGGACGTTCACAGGTCCCGCTACTGCGAACCAGTTCGCGGCCGGCTACAACTCGGGAAACGGCGGTTGGCGGACAGTTGACGGGACGACTTCTGCCCCCGCCAACTACAGCCAGACGCTTGACGCAACCCAGCAGTCCGCGCTTACGAATGCCCAAGTGTGGACGATGAATTGGACGGTTTCGCTCGACGAGGATGCGATTGGGAGCAGCGGCACTACGGTAACGAACTATTACGCCGCCCCCAACAACGCCCGGCAGAATAACATTCTCGCCTTGATTGATCTCGCGGCAGACAACCTGGGATTTTACTTCGTCCACACCGTGAACAGTTCCAACGAGGTTGTTCTCGTTGACCAGAAGAGCGGCGGGGCGTCGTACAACACGGGCGCGGTCATCACCACCCAGCCGAACTTCATCGACTTCTCGCTCACCTACGACACTACGGCCGGAACGGCGTTGCTTGACTACGGGGCCGGAACGGCGACGATCACGCCGGGCAGTCCCATACTCGCCGGCAGAAACGCGGTCTTTTTTGGGGCGAGCAACTCTGCAGGCCAAGGCTCGGCGGTCTGGAACAACTTTGAGGTTCAAATTGTTCCCGAACCCGCCACGCTATTGCTTCCGGCCGCAGGACTCGCGGGCCTCGCCGTCGTTCGCCGCCGCCTGCGATCTGGATTGCCTCGCTCGTAGCCAATCCGCTCCGTGATCGGACGGCAAAGGTGTGGCACACTCTGGGATATGTCACGCCTCACGTTACGATCCCTCGCACTGGCCCTCGCGGCCGCCGTTCCGCTGGCCGGGGCCGCTCGGGCCGTCGACTACGATGTCTACATCCTCACCGGCCAGTCGAACTCGCTGGGCACGACCGGCTCGGGCGACCCGCTCCCCGCTCCCGGCGTCGATCCGGCTGACGGCCAGACCGCCTTCTTCTGGAGCAACGTCTCCGCCTCCAACACGGTCTATCCGCCGGTGCTCTACGGCGACTCCGCCGGCGGGATCACCACGCTCCAGACACAGCAGGGCGACGGCGGGGCGAACCCGACCTTCTGGGGCCCGGAGTTCGGCTTCGCCCGCACCCTCTCCGCGCTCGGGGCCGCAAACACGCTCGTGATCAAGGCCTCCCGCGGCGGCGGCTCCAACGCCCTCTGGGACAAGACGACCTTCGAGGCCTCCGACGATGCCGGACACATGTGGGGCCACGTCCGCGACACGGTCGATGCTGCCCTGACCACCCTGACCGCCACGCCCGGCGACACCTTCCGCGTCCGCGGGCTGCTCTATCTCCAGGGCGAGAGCAACACCGTCGGTGACGCGGCGGTCGCCGGCGACCGGCTCGCGGACCTCGCAGCCAACCTCGCCGCTCACATCGAGACAAGCCATCCGGGCACCACCGCCGGGATGACGACCGTCGTCGGCGAGATCGCAGCCAGCAGCGGATCGGCCGCGCGGCTCACCACTACCACCGCCCAGCGGACGCTGGCCGCCAATAGCGACACCGTCGCCTTCGTGCCGACGAGCGACCTGGCCCTCAAGAGCGACGGCATCCACTTCGGCGGCGAGGCCAAGCTCGAGATCGGCCGCCGGATGGCCAACGCGATGGCCGGCCGGCAGGTCGCCGCCGGCACTTTCGACGGTGTGGCCGCCACGGCCGGCTCCGAGAGCATCGTCTTCGATCTGGTGGTGGCCGACGGCAACGGCGCGGCCAACGGCCCGATCGCGACCTTTCCCAATCCCTACGAGGGCTTTCTCACCGGCGCCGGCGGCCAGGCGGCGGCTGGCCTCACGGTCGAGGGCTCGGCCGGCTCGGTCGTGTTTGCCGACTACTACGGCACGCTCGTCACCAGCGACATCGCCGCCGGCGGCGATCCGGTCAACGCCAACTCCGGCCAGAGCATCACGCTCTCCTTCATCGACCCGGTCTCACGGGCCAAGGCGGCCGTGGCGGGAATCGGCTTCGAGCTGCGGGCGGTCGGCGGCGACGGCGTGACGGCCACGTTTCTCGATGCCGACGGCGTGGCCCTCCATCAGACCGGCATCCTCGCCGACGGCCGCTACGGCTACGAGGCGACCGAGAGCTTCACCGGCGACGCAGCGAGCCTGATCCATCAAGTGGTGATCTCCGGCACCGACGGCACCCTCTGGACGCTCGGCCATCCCGGCGATGCCACGACCACCGATCTCACCTACCACGGCTTTTCGGTCGTGCCCGAGCCGACTACCAGCGGCCTCCTCGGCGGAGCCGCGGCCGCAGCTGCCGCCGCAGCCTCTGCCCGCCACCGCAAGCCTTCGAGCCCCTCCCCCTAGAAGCCCGCGGGGTGAGCCCGTATGTCATGTGTGCGATCACGCATAAAAGCCCCGCGGCTCATCATTTTGAGCTCGTGGGGACAACGAAATCCTTCACCAGATCAGCCTGAGGAACATCGACCCGTTCTTCATAGGTGGAGAACATAGCTCTCCCTGAAGACGCTACGTCTTGGCTATCAGCGAGACGGAGACCCTCGATACGCACAATGGTGGCACCCGGGACCGGGCCTTTGGAATGCGGCGATGCGGTATCGAATCGCCCATTTTCGATCGGAGCGAAACCCTCCGGGCCGCGATTACCGTGCGAAGTGTCCGGTTCAAAAATAATGCGACCGAGTTCAACTGGCTGGCCAGCATAGGTGACAGCGCCGCTCACCCGCACCCGCTTGGGCCCCGCTTGCCCGCACCCCAGCGTGCAGACAAACAATATCGTCACGAAGAACCGAATACCCTCACGGGGTGAGCTGGACATCATTTTCCCCACCAGACCGAGAACAGAGGTTCTTGTAGACAACAATCTCGGTATTTTCACTGATAAAGCCGACACTGCCGTCCCCCCGCACAAATGTCGCCCCGCCACCGTGCAGGCTGGAGAATGGCAAGTCATTGATCCGCAGCGGGGTGGAGTTGATCCCAGAGTCAACGTTTTTGCTGCCAGCGGTTCCGCTCGGTCCAGCCCTGCTCCAATCAGTCGTGGTGGCCGGCGAATCTTCACAGCAGCCGCCGCGGACCCAGTTGCCACCATCGCCGCCTCCCCACCATGAAGCAGTCCACGATGATGAGTTCTGGATCGCGCTTTCACCGATCATGAGCGTGTTCGACGTTCCGTCTTGAACAGCGCCGGACGTTACCCGGGAGTCGCGATAGATGAGACCGGTCTCCACATACCCGCCGTAGCCACCATACGGGACGACGGGGTATGCACTGCCCGTAACTGGGTTGATACCTTTCGGACCAGCGACAGCGAAATAATGTGAGTTATACGTTTTCCGCGGAGGATTCTGAGGTGTGCTCGTGCCATCAGTTGCATAGATCCGAGTCGCATCAGGGCATTGGTAGACGGCTACTCGGTTCACAGCATGAACTGACTTGTTCGGACCTTCACGATTGGCCCCGCCCCAAAACCTCCCTGGAGTGATGGTGTCGATTTGGTCATAAAGGGCTTGCTCTTCGAGATGCGGAAGGACATACACACGCCACGCAAGTTGTGTCGATGTAACGCTGGCCGGCGGCAAAGCGGTGCGATTATGCTCGTATGCCAAACAAGCCTTGCCGATTTGTGAAAGGTTGTTGGCGCATTGCAACCTTCGTGCGGAGGCCCGCACCCCCTGCACCGCCGGCAGCAGCAGGGCCAGCAACAGCCCGATGATCGCGATCACCACCAGCAGTTCAACGAGCGTAAAACCGCGACGACTCATGGCCGTGTTCCTCGAATCCTTACGGCCGCTCCAGGCATTCCCCGCACCGCAATGCGACGTCACCAATCGAACCGCGTGATACTCGATTTTACACGCTGTTATAACGGAAAGCCAGGTAGGGTCGGCCCTGGCTGACCACCACGATCGCACCCGAGTTCAGGCCAATCTCGGAGGATCCCATGCCCGCATCCCCAGCACCCCGCCCCCACGTCCTCCGGGAGGCGACCTATCGGCAGCTCCTCGATGCGCCGCCGACGGTCGCCCTCCTTCCCTGGGGGGCGACCGAGGCCCACAACTATCACCTCCCCCATGGGACCGACATTTTCGAGAGCGAGGCGATCGCCGAGGGGGCAGCTGGGCTGGCGGCGGCCCGAGGGGCCCGGGCGATCGTGCTGCCTGGGATCCCCTTCGGCAACAACGCCCAGCAGCAGGATCAGGCCGCCACGATCCACCTCCAGACGACCACCGCCCTGGCGATCCTCCGCGACGTCGTGGCGAGCCTGCTCCGGCAGGGGATCGATCGGCTGATCATCGTCAACGCCCACGGCGGCAACGAGTTCAAGCCGCTCGTCCGCGACCTGATGCTCGAGTTTGCGATCACGATCCTGGTCGTCGACTTCTGGAAGATCCGTCCCGACCTGATGGCTCAGATCTTCACGGAGCCCGGTGACCATGCTGGCGAGCTCGAGACCTCGCTGATGCTCCACCTCCGGCCAGACCTCGTCATGCTCGATGCCGCAGGGCCGGGTGAGCGGCTCCCGCACGGTCTGGCCGCGATGAAGCCCTGCGGGGCCTGGACCCCACGGCCCTGGTCGAAGGTCCATCCCGACACCGGCAGCGGCGACCCACGGGGAGCGACCGCCGAAAAGGGAGCGGCGTATTTCAGGGCGATCACCGAGGAAGTCGCGGCGTTGATCATCGAGTTTGCAAACGAGCAAACCGCATAGAATCGCTCTGGCGGGTGGCGTGTGACGAAAAGGGGGACAGTCAGAAAAGGGGGACAGGCACCTCGCTTCGCTCGGAGCCAGTCCCCTTTTCGACCAGGGTTCACCACCGCAACGCCCAATCCGCGTTCACAACCAAAAGCCCTCTGGCATGCCGTCCGCAGTCGCTCCAGTTTGCGCCGGGGGCTTCTCTTGGCCATCACAAAAATCGAGAAACTCATGAGAGCCTTTCGACGCGCGGGAAAAGGGGGACAGGCACCTCGCTTCGCTCGGAGCCAGTCCCCTTTTCAGCGAAGTGCGGTCCGCGTTGCTCTCGCGGTGGCAGCGATCGTCGGTGCGCTCGCCGCCCCGGCTGCCGCCGTCGAGCCGGCGATCTGCTTCACCTCCCAGATGGTGCTCCAGCGGGACATGCCGCTGCCGGTCTGGGGCACCGCCGAGCCCGGTGAACAGGTTCGCGTCGCGTTTGCCGCTGCGGCCGCCGAGGCGAAGGCCGACCGAGCAGGCCGCTGGCAGGCGACGCTCCCGCCCCAGGAAGCTTCTTCAGAGCCGCGACCGCTGGTGATCGCTGGCCGTGATTCAGAGGTCGTGCTCGAGGATGTGCTGGTCGGTGAGGTCTGGCTCTGTGCCGGGCAGTCGAACATGCTCCTGCCGCTTGCCCGGGCGGCCGACGCCAAAGCGGAGATCGCCTCGGCCGACCGGCCTGGTTTGAGGCTCTTCACCTGGCAGGCCGCCGCCAGCGGCGACCGCGGGGCCTACTCGGCTGAGCAACTCGCCGCCCTCGCGCCCGGCCGGTTCGGAAGGGGATCGTGGACGCGGTGCAGCCCCGAGACGGCGGTCGGCTTTTCGGCGGTGGGCTACTTCTTCGGGGCCGCGCTCGCCGACAGGCTCGGCATGCCGGTCGGGATCGTCGCGGTCGCCGTCGGCGGCACGCCAGCCGAGGCCTGGGTGGCAACAAATGCGCTCGCCGCCAGCCCGGCCACCCGCCCGCTGGTCAGCGGTGACTGGCTGGCCAACCCGCGTCTCGACCCCTGGTGCCTCGGCCGGGCCCGCGACAATCTCTCAAAGGCCCTGACCGGCACCGCGACCGTGCCCCGCGACGCCCTCGGGCCCGCCCACCCCTTCAAGCCGGGCTTCATGTGGGAGGCGGGCCTTGCCCCGTTGGTGCCACTGGCGATCCGCGGCGTCGCCTGGTACCAGGGGGAGAGCAACGCCGAGACGGCCGAGCGGGCGGCCCAGCACGCGGCAATCTTTCCGGTGCTCGTCGCCGACTGGCGACGGGCCTGGGGCCGCGAACTCCCCTTCGGCGTTGTGCAGCTGCCGGGCATGAACCGGCCCCACTGGCCCGCCTTCCGCGACGGCCAGCGGCAGCTGGCAGATGCAGTCCCGGGCATGGGACTGATCACGACGATCGACCTCGGCGACCCGCGGGATGTCCACCCGGCCGACAAGCGGCCGATCGGGGAGCGGCTGGCCGCCTGGGCGATGGCCGATGTCTACGGGCAGCCGGGGCCGGCCACCGGACCGCTGCCCGTCAAGGCGGTCGCCGACGCCACCGGCCGCGTCACGGTCGCCTTCAAGGCCACCGGGGGCGGTCTCGCAACCAATGACGGCCAGCCACCGAGACACCTCGAAGTCGCCGGGCCCGACGGCCAGTTTCAGCGGGCGACGGCCACGATCGCCGGCGACGCGCTCGTTGTCGAGCCCGTCGGCCAAGCGCCCCGCGGTGGCATCCGCACGATTCGCTACGCGTGGCGCCCCTTTCCCGACCCGCCCGTGAATCTCACCGGCCAGACCGGCCTGCCGGCGACGCCGTTTGCGATCGAGGTTCAGGTTCAGGCGGACTGATGATAGCGCCGCCAGCCGTAGGCAAGGGCGGGCATGCTCCCGCGGGCGAGCACGCCGATGCCTGGCTCTGGCACCGGCACCAGAATGAAATCATCGGAAGCGAGCACCCCCGAGCGAATCCAGTATTGATCCTGCAGGCCGTCGAAGGCTGCGGAGAAAATCAAAACTGGATAGCGAGATGTGATTGGGCCACAGCCGGAAGTATGAGGTCAAAGGCTGATTGATCTTGAAAACAAGCTTTTTCACAACTCTGTGGCCGCCGCTGTCTCGGCCAGTCGGTCGGTCTCGGCAAGTGAGAACCGGGTGCAGACGACCGACTGCCGGTCGGCCCCGGGCCGGTACTTGATGTAGGTCGTCGCCAGGATCGAACCGTCGGGCAAGCGTTCCATCCCGGGATAGCCGCAGTCGCTGCCGGCGTGGCTGTGGAGGAGCTTGATCCGGTAGTCACCGGGCCGGCCGGCCTTGATGTCGTCGTAGGAGCCGACCCAGGCGACGAAGTGGCCGTCGGTCGGGCTGCCCTTGGCCTTATCGCGGAAGGCGACGACCAGCCGGCCGTCAGGAGCATAGACGCCCATGTGGCGATCACCCGTCAGGCCCCAGGGGGTTTTGACGGGCTCGCTCCAGGTCTTGCCCTCGTCGCGGCTGAACATCACGAAGCTGCGGTCGAGGTGGGCATTTTCCCGCATCAGACAACAGAGTTCCTCGCCGTCTGGTGAGCGGAAGCAGAACGGCTCGCAGAGGTTGCGGCCCTGGACCTTGGCGACAACCACCGGTTCGCTCCAGGTGAACCCGCCGTCGGCGGTTCGCGTGGCGAGCACCTCCAGCGGCGGCCGGTCCTGGCCGCCCGGCCCGCGGTGGTAAAGCCCGAGATAGCTGCCGTCGGCCAGCCGCACCACGCTCGAGAAGGTCATCACGCAGGGAAAGCCCAGCGGCGGCATCTCCTGCCAGGTCTTCCCGTCGTCCTCGCTCATGATCGAGGGCATCCAGCCCCCCTTGGCGTCGCGGCCCTTGCGGGCTGAAAAGATCCACAGTCGTGACCTGCCGTCGGGTCCTTCGAGCCGGTAGATGCTCGGACAGTTCCAGTGCTTGCGGAAGGCCGGCGGGAGCGTGTCATCGAGCCGGGACCAGGTGGTGCCGTCGTCGGCGGTCTTTGCCATCGGCCCCGAGTGGCCGCCGTGGCCTTCGCTCCAGACCGCCAGGATCTCGCCCGAGGGCAGCGTGATGGTGGTGGGATGGCCCTGATAGAGCTTCGGCGTGCCGGCGGCGATCACCGTCTGGCGGTCGGTATCGCCGGAGATATCGATCGTCGGCAGATCGGGCTGCTCGGCGGCCATGGCGGCGGGCAGCACCGGCGAGGCGACGAGGGCAATGAGCCCCGCGGCGAGCCCCGCGGCAAGGCGGCTGCAACAAGACGAGTCGGGACGAGCCATCGAAGAGGTTCCCAGCCAGCATCCAGGGGTCGGCGGCTACTCTGCCCCCACGAGCTCTGCGATCGGGATCCGCAGGAAGTAGAGTTCGGCGATACCTTCGTAGAGCACGCCGACGTGCGAGGCATCCGCCTGGGCGAGGCAGGAGTAGCCGTAGCCGTTGCGGGAGTCGTAGAGGGTGTGGCGGGCCTCGGGCCAGCTGAGCCCCTCGTCGGCCGAGACCTTGATTGTCATCGTGTGGCGGCCCCGGGTCGTGGCCGGATTCGAGAAGAAGAGGTGCGGGCCCTTGCCCGGCAGATCGAGCCGCAGCAGGCTCGCCATGCAGACGCTCTCCGGCAGGGCCTTGCGGTCGGTCGGGTGCGGCTGCCAGGTGGCCCCCAGGTCGCGGGTCACCGCCACCGTCCGGCTGCCGCCGCGGTCGTCACGGCAGTTGATCATGATCGAGCCGTCGGCCAGCTCGACCAGCTGGCTCTCGGTCGTCTTCGACTTCACGCCCGTGCCGATCTGCCACGTCGCACCCCGGTCCTTCGACCAGATCAAGGTCGAGTGGGGCACGTTCTTGGCATCCTTGAACTGGGCTGGAAAGACGAGCGTGCCGTCGGTCATTGTGATCCCGGTGCCCGGGCCGGCCAGCACCAGCCGCCAGGCAGGATCCTTGACCTGGGGCGTGATGTTGCGCGGCTTCGACCAGCTCTTGCCGTCGTCGTCGCTGGAGGCGATCACGAGCTGGCCCGTCTGGTCGGGCGTCATCCCGGGGCCGGAGTCCCGCCAGGCCCGCCGGCCGTGGCTCCAGAGCGCGGCCACGAACAGCCGGCCGGTCTCGTCGTCGGAGAAGATGCAGGGGTCGCCCACGCCGTCGAAGGCAAACCGCTGGTCGCGGCCCATGTCGAGGGCGATCTGCATCGGCTCCCAGGTCTTGCCGCCGTCGGTGCTCCGCTGCGTGCCGACGTCGATGTCGGCCGGCAGGTCGGCCCCGCCGCGATACCGGACGTCGTAGGCGGCCACCAGGCTGCCCGCCTTGGTGCGAACGAGCCCGGGGATCCGGTAGGTGTCGGAGCCGTCGTCATTCCGCACTCGCAGCGCGACGCCCATCCGCTGGCTGCCGGGCGGATCGCCGTCGGCCACCTCGATCGTGCGGCCGGAGACGGTCACGCTCGTGACGGCCAGATCGATGCGGCCGTCGATGTCGGCGGTGTCGGCCAGGCGGACGCTCGCCCACAACCAGGTGCCGCCGGGAGCAAGCGTCAGCCTTCCCCGGATCGTAAGCGGGGTCTCGCCGCGGGGCCTGGCCGTTCCAAACCGGCCGCTGAAGGAGTCGGTCGGCGAGCTGCCGCCGGAGAGCAGCGAGACTTCGGCGATGTCGGCCGGCCGGGTCGTGCCGGCGATCGAGAGACTGACGCTCTCGAGCACGAGCGGCTCGAGGTTGCCGGCGGTTTCCAGGTTGATACCGAGCACCGGGTTGACCGGCTTGCGGACGAGCACGGGGATGACCGGCTGTTCGACCGCGATCCGCTCGAGCGTCATCGGCTTCTCTTCGGCCACCTCGACCTCGTCGAGCATCACACCGGCGTTGGTAGTGGCCCGAAAACGCAGCCGGGCGGTGCCGGCAGGCAGCCGGGCCACGACGCGAGTCAAAAAGCCGCCGACCTTCACGCCGCTGGCATCGTGGATCGGCCGGAAGCGGCCATCGCTGCCGGCGGCCTCGATCCCAAAGGCGAAGGGCGGCCGCGACGTCCAGCGTTCCGACCAGAACGACAGCTGGCTTGGCGTGGCGAGCGGCTCGGCCAGGAGGAGCTCGACCTGCCGGTCATCGCCGCCGTTGATCTTGAGCGACTGGCGACCGTCCCGGGCATGACCCGTGTGGATTTCGGCCTGCCCCGCGGCCGCCTGCCAGGTGCCCAGCGGCGTCTCGACGCTCTTCACGGGGCCTGCCGGGAGCGATTCAAACGACTCCGCCCCCTGGCCGGCCGGCAGCCCGGCTGCCAACGCTGCAATCATCACCAGGGCCGCCGTCCGCATGTCTCGCGCTCCGGGAGGTACGCATTGATCGGTTGGCAGTCCCGGTTCGAAGTGAGCCAAAGACCGCCTCGCGACCTGTTATAACGGTTGGCTGAGCCGGAGGCACATTGACCAGGCGGCCCTTGGCCTATCATCGGCTCCCGTCGGCAGCGAGGCTCGCTGCGGCGGAATGACCTCGACTCGATACCACAGCATGAGCAGCCGACTTCGCGGCCTGGTGGCCGCCACCTATACCCCCTTCAACCCCGACCTCTCCCTTGCGCTCGACAGCGTGCCGCCGCTGGTCGAGCGGCTCCTCGCCGACGGCGTCAGCGGTTTATACGTCTGCGGGAGCACCGGCGAAGGCGTCTCCCTCTCCACGCCCGAGCGGAAGCAGGTCGCCGAGGCGTTCGTGGCCGCCGCCGCCGGCCGGGTGCCGGTGGTGGTGCAGGTCGGCCACAACTCGCTGGCCGAGGCCTGCGACCTGGCGGCCCATGCCCAGGCCGCCGGGGCCGACGCCACCTCGGCCATGCCGCCGACCTACTTCAAGCCGGGCAGCATCGAGATGCTCGTCGAGTGCTGCCGCGAGATCGCGGCGGCTGCCCCCGATCTGCCCTTTTACTACTATCACATCCCGGTGCTCAGCGGCGTGTCGCTTTCGATGACCGCCTTGCTCGAGCGGGCCGGGAACGTGATCCCGAATCTGGCGGGTCTCAAGTACACGGCCAACACGCTCCACGAATATCAGCAGTGCGTCGCCCTCGAGGGGGGCCGCTTCGACGTCCTCTACGGCTTCGACGAGCTGCTCCTGCCGGCGGTGGCCGTCGGTGCCGCCGGGGCCGTCGGCTCGACCTTCAACATTGCCGCCCCCCTCTATCGCCGCGTGCTCGAGTCGTTCGCGCGGGGCGACATCGAGGCGGCCCGCGAGGCCCAGCTCAAGGCGGTGGACATGATCACGACGATCGCCCGGTATCCCTTTCATCCGGCGATGAAGCTGATCCTCGGCTGGCTCGGCACGCCCGTCGGTGGCTGCCGGCCGCCATTGCCCGGGCTGTCGCCGGGCGACGAGGCGGGCCTGCGGGCAGGGCTCGAGGCGATCGGCTTCTTCGATTGGTCCCGGCCGCTGCCGACCGGGACCGCCTGACATGGCACACGGGACGTCAATCGCAGGGGGCGGCTCAGGGTGAATCGATCACGCTCCTGCCAGACGCTCTGGGCCACGGTCGCACTCGCGTTGGCGGCCGCGGCGGCGCCGGCGGCTGAGACCCGGCAGTGGCTCGACTGGCAGCCGCTGCCGCCGTTGCCCGATCCGATCGGCGTTGCCGGGCCGTTTGTCGGCAGCCACCAGGGCGGGCTGATCGTCGCCGGCGGGGCCAACTTCGCCCCGGCCGAGGCGGCCGATCTCTGGGAGGTGCCCAAGCGGTTTCATCAGGCGGCCTTCGTCCTGGCCCCGGTCGCCGGCGAGGCGGGCGGCTACGCCTGGCAGACGGGCTTCGCCCTCGAGCGGCCCTTGGCCTATGGGGCCTGTGCCTCAACGCCTGCGGGGATCGTCTGTGCTGGCGGCGATGACGGTAGCGCGGTCTCGGCCGAGGCGTTCCTGCTGGCCTGGGATCCCGAGCGGGGTGGCCTCGAGCAGACGCCCCTGCCGCCCCTGCCGGCCCCGAGCACCGCCGGCGGGGCGGCCCTGGTGGGGAATCATGTCTACGTCGTGGCCGGTCAAGACGGCCTCGGCCTCGAGTCGGCCGGCGATGCCCTCTGGCGGCTTGAGCTCACGCAACTGGAAGCGGAAGGCCTCGCCTGGGAGCGGCTGCCGCCGGTGCCGGGCGGTCCGCGGGCCTTTGCGATTGTCGCGGCCCAGCACGACGGCTTTGCCGACTGTCTCTACGTGATCGGCGGCCGCCGGCAGCGGCCGGGCACCGAGGGCGTCGCGGGGATCGAGACGCTCGCCGACTGC
>JAQCJP010000228.1 GCA_027592945.1 Planctomycetota bacterium | reverse complement strand
GCCGTGCCGGCTCGCTCGGCTCGCCAGGCTGAGCGGGCTCACCGCGGTCGGCCGGGAGCGGCTGGTTGTCGACCACGGCTGCTGCGGGGTCTGGGATGGCGGGCGGCGGCTCCGCATCGGCGAGTGATCCCTCAGCAATTTGATCGCTCGGAGCAGCGGCCGGCTCGGGAGGCCCATCGGCCTTGGCGGTAGGCTCGGCATCGTTTCCGGTCGGTGCTTCCAACGCGGCAGGCTTGGCCATGGCGACCTCCTGCGGGGGCCGCGTTGACGTCCAGAGCGAGCGGACGAGGAGCCCCGCCAGGGCCACGACGAGCACGATCGCCAGCGCCGCGGAAAACCAGGCGGCCAACGAGGCTCGCGGGGCAGGCTTCTTTCCTGCAGCTTGGCGGCGGGGCGGCTCGGACATCGCCTTTCGCACCTGGCGGGCCATCGCGAGCGATTCGGCATGATCGGTATCGTGCGTCGGTTCACCGAGGTGACTGACCACGTGCATGAGAACTCGCCGGGCGGCATCCTGATTGAGCGGAGCGATCTCGGCCGCCCCGGCGGCCAGTTCGGCGAGGGCCGCGTGGCAGTCGGCCGTCTCGGCGAGATGGATGTCGGAATCGATGCAGATCCGCTCGAAGGCCTCCAGGCGTTCGGGCGGCAGGGCGTTGTCGAGAAACTCCGCAACGGTATTTGGATCCTCGGCCAGGCCGCGGCCGTCGGTGCGGGGCGCTGCCAGGCCGGGCCGCGAGACCACGTCCCGAATCCGTGCCACGAGTTGGGGCACGACCGTGCTGGAGTTCACCTTGGCCTCGAGCTCAGCGCGGTGCTCATCGGGCAGGAGCCCATCGAGGTAGGCCAGGAGCGTTCGGAGTGTCAGTCGCATCGGCATCGTTCCTGCTGCGGGAAGGGGCCGCGGCCGGCATGGGGCGGCCGGACTGCTGGCCCTCTACCTAATATGAGTGGCGCTTCTAGCGCGATTCCGTAGCAATGACCCTGAAAATTCCAGATTTTCGCCCTTGGGCGGGGTTTGGGGCGACCCAAATCGACCTGCCCTGCGTAAAAACGGTGGGGTTTGGCCGCAGGAGGACTGCGTGCCCTTCGAGGTCGAGCCGCCTAAAATAGGAACGGTGGCCATCGGCCGGGCAGATCTGGCTGGTGGCACGTGGAGGTCAGGCGATGCCCACGGCAGCAGAAAACTCGACGCAGCGACCGGAGGAGGCCGTCCCGCGGCAGCTCCTGCTGCGGCGGGCCGCTGGCTATCTGGAGCTTGGCGAACTGCTGGTCGAGCCCAATGACCCCACCCCACCCGCGGCCTACCGGCTGCTCGAGCGGTCGCTGGCAGAGCTGGACCAGCTGCCCGCCGAGGTACGAACGGCGGCCGTCGCCAGCCTGATCGAGGGCGAGGCCTTACGGGCGATGGGTCGCTGGGAAGAAGCCTTGGTGCCGCTGTCTCGCGCGGCGGAAGGTGATCCAAAGCGGTTCGAGGCCTGGCTGGGACTCGGCTGGTGCCTGAAGCGGCTCGACCGGCTCGCCGATGCGATCCAGGCCCTGGAAACGGGCCTGGCAGCCTCCAAGAAGCAGCCTATCCTGCTCTATAACCTTGCCTGCTACCATTCGCTGGCGGGCAACGTGGCCGCGGCCATCGATCACCTCACTCGGGCGATCGCCCTGGATGACCGGTTCCGCGATTTGACCGGCACGGAACCAGATTTCGATCCCATCCGCTCCGACCCACGATTCGTGGCCGCCACCCACATGGTGGTCTGAGCGGCTGGCCCCGGGCGGGGATGCGGCGACTGCTGGCCAGAGCATCCCGGCGTATCAAGGAAGATTCGACCTCGGCATGACCAGCCCGGCCCTGCAGGAGATCGTTGCTGTGCTCGGCTCGCCGGCCGCCGGCAACCCCACGCAGTATCTCTTCGAGCGGTCGCTGCTGGCAGCCGGCATCGACTGGCGGGTCTTGACCTGCGAGGTGGCTCCCGAGCGGCTGGCCGAGGCGGTAGCCGGAGCGGCTGCGATGGGCTTTCGGGCCTGCATCCTCTCCGGTCCGCTTCGAGTCGGGGCGGCCGAGCTTGCCTCAGCGACGACACCGGCGGCCACGTTTGCCCGTGCCGTCGGCTTGCTCGAACGAACAGCCGACGGGCTGCTCGGCCACATCACCGATGGTCGCGGCGTGATCGAGGCGGTGCGGTCACACGTCGATATCGTTGGCCGCGAGGTGCTCATCATCGGGGCGGGGCCGATCGGGCGGGCGGCCGCCCTTGAAATGGCCCTGGCCGGGGCCGCCCGCGTCTGGATCACGGCCGCGGCCGCCGAGGAGGCAGCCTCGCTCGTCAATGATCTGGCAGGCGTTGCCGACGCGACCGCCGAGCAGCTGCCCTGGGGCGAGGCGGTCGCCGTTCCGGAGAGCATCGGCATCGTTGTTCGCACGACTGCCGCAGTGCCGCTGACCGGCCTGCGGGGCGACATCGTCTTTGCGGACGTCGCTCCCGACGCCGACCCGCCGGCAGAGGCCGCGGCCGCCGGCTGCTGTCTTGTGGAAGGGATCGAGGTGCGGGCGGCCCAGGCGGCGATCGACTTTCAGACCCTGACGGGCCTCGAGCCCGATCTCGACATGCTCCGCGAGGCGCTCGACGAATACCTCTCCTGATCTGCCGCGGGCGGCCGCCCAAACGGTGATCAGAGCGCGGCGGGAACAGCCGCTTCGATTGCTTCGTCGAGGCGACCAATTCGCTTGAGCAGCGCCCGGGCACCCTGCCGAACGTCGGCGATGTCGTCGTCTTGGAGTGCGGCGACGGCGGTCGTGACCGACTCCGGAGGCGGCTGGCTCGTGTCATCGACCAGCATGCTCACGCCCTTGAGCGCGTTGACCACGACCATCGCCCGCTTGTAGCGGGCGGCCTGGGCCTCATCGTCACCGGGCGGGGCCGCCACATCGGGCAGCGTGAGCATTTCTGCGAGCGTCTCCCAGGCGAAGCCGCGGCCCAGCCGGGCGAGGCCGAGAGCCGCGTTGTAGCGGACGTCGTCGTTGACATCATTGCAGAGCACCTCGAGCCGCTCAGCCGCACCGTCGCCGCTGACGACTCCCAGCGAGAAGGCGGCGCTCGACCGCAGCCCCTGCTCGGGCGACTCACTCGCCGCCAGGACGGCGGCCGTGACCGCTTCGGGATCGCTGAAGGTCTCATCGGCTGCGGCGAGGTTGGCCGCGAGGACCGCGAGCGCCTCGACGGCAGCCCGGGCAATCTCCGGCTGGTCGGCGTCTTCCGCGCGGTCCACCAACGGCGGCCCCGCCTCCGGCACAGCGAACTCGCCGAGGGCCCGGCAGAGATAGACGCAGAGCGTCTGCGACTGCTCGGCTGAGCGGCCGCTGCCGGCAGGCCGGCCGCTGGAGACTTCGGTGGCGAGGATCGAGGCGAGTTCTCCCGCCAGATCGGCGTCGGCCTTGAGGGCCGCTCCGCCAGGGCCGCGGAGATCGTTGGCCAGGTTGAGCGCGGCCTGCCAGCGGCCCTCGGTGTTGCGACGGAGCGTCCGCACGTAGGCCTGGGGGTCGTTGCCGAGTTGGGCCAGCCAGTGGAAGGTGAGCCAGACGGTGATGATGATTCCGACGATGACCGCCGGCACCAGGAAGAGTTGCACGAGAAAGCCCGCGCTGGGAGGCTCAACTGGCGGTAGCGAGTCGTCCGGCGAGATCGCGGTGCGAGGAGAATCGGCCATGAAAACCACCGGGAGTTGGAATGCCGGCAAACGGCCGTCATCTCCAGCAGTCTAGGACCCGTGTTTCATGCGTCAAACCAACCGCCAGCCCGGCCCGGCCTCGGCGTCGCCGCCACAGGACTCCGTTCCTCCCTGGCCGGTGGGCCAGCGGCCGCCGCCCCCGTCCGCCTGGCTGGCGATGCCGAGCGGACGGGCCGAGGAGCAGCTGGCCCTCGATGAGGCCCTGCTCGAGGAGGCGCACGCCGGCCTGCTCGCCGCGGCCGTGGTTCGCACCTGGATGGCCGAGGAACCGACGGTGGTGGTGGGATCCTCGAGCCGCATCGATGAGGAGGTCGACCGGGAGGCCTGCCGGGCTGCTGGCGTGAGGATCGTGCGGCGGCCCAGCGGCGGGCTGACGGTCGTCCTGGGACCCGGCTGCGTGATGTGGTCGCTGATCGCGCCGTTGCCGGCGGGGCCGCCACCGCCGATCGACCGGCTCCATGCCGGCGTGCTCGAACCGCTGGCCGAGGCCCTCTCGGCAACCGGGCGGCCGGTGGTGCGGCGCGGCTTGAGCGACCTGGCCCTCGCCACCGCCGACGGCGATCGCAAGATCTCGGGCAACGCCCTGCGGGTTCGCCGCGGCGGGCTCCTCTACCACGGCACCTTGCTGGATGCCTTCGACCTGGAGCTCGTCACCCGCGTGCTCCGCCACCCGCCCCGCGAGCCGGGCTACCGGGCCGGTCGGCCGCATGGGGCGTTTCTGGCCAACCTTGCAGTCGGGCCTGCCGCGATTGAGACGGCCGTGCGGCAGGCCTTCGCGGCAGACTCGCAGCGGCAGCATTGGCCGGTAGACCGCGTGGCCGCGTTGGTTCGAGACCGCTATGCAGACACCGCCTGGACCGAGCGATTCGACTGACAGCACTGCCGGCGTCGGCAGGTCGCCGGTGGAAAATGGTGTGGCCTGCGAAACGCTGGCGATCTGGGCAGACTCTGCTGTCGCTGCCGATTGGAGAGCGGTCGATCGGCAGTTTCATCGGCCGGCGGAAGCCTGGTCGATCCTCAAGAACGAGCGGCGGGATCGGCGCCGACGGACCTGAACGGCTGGCCCCCAAAACCAGCCTTTCTTCACCGGGCTCGGCTCGGTAGGTTCCCGGCCCGATCGACAGGAGGTCGATTCCAATGCCCGCAACAGGAGGTTGCAACTGATGCGCCTGCACATGAATGCCGCGGACGTCCGCGAGCTGGTCTCGAGCCACTTTCTCAAGCTGGGTGCCCACGTCGAGGATGTCGACGACGTGCAGGAGAACATCCGCATCGATCGTGGCAAGTGCGTGGCGCGGTGCTACCGCGTGGCTGAGATGTTCGCGATGTGGCTGATCGATGTCGGCGTGCTGCAGTTCTACGACGCCGACGGCGAGATGCTCCACACGGTCAACCTGTTCACCGAAATGATGCCGACCCGCGCTGCTGCCTGAGGGCAGCCACGCGGAGTGGGCGAGCGGTTCGAGACTTTTCCAGCGGATTCCGGGGGGACCGTCCGCGCCGGCAACGGCGGGATGCGTCGGGGAGACGAGTCATCATGGCGTCGCAAAGCGGTGCTTCACCGCGTCTTTCGATCGTGATTCCGGCGGCCGACACCGAGGCCCTGGAGGAGACGCTGGTCAGCGTCTTGGAGAACCGTCCGGTTGACTGCGAGATCATCGCAGCCCTGGCGGTTCCCTATGCCGATCCTTGGAACATTGGCGAGGAGGTTCGCTTCATGCAGGCTCCCCCGGGGGCCACGCTGGTCGACTGCGTGAATCTGGGCGCGGCGACGGCCAGCGGTGAGGTGGTCCACATCCTCGCGGCGGGCTGGCGGGCGACCGAGGGCTGGGCCGATGCGGCCACCGCGCGGTTTGCTGACCCGGCGGTGGCGGCGGTGGTGCCGGTGGCGGTGGCGGCGGACGACCGCAGCC